>NZ_JACGWD010000009.1:0-81538 GCF_014077565.1 Pseudoalteromonas sp. 5Ae-yellow | reverse complement strand
AATCTTTTTGCTATGTCTAAACCAATTGTTGTAATCTTCATTTTGGTCTTCTCCCTTTGATTATTGTAACCACTTTAATCATGGCACATAGATGCCGTATAGGGAGGAGACCATTACATCAGGTTAGCTAACTTTGTAGCGCACTATGAATAACCGTAATATGCTCAATTAAATCTAAGCCCAGATCAGTTAAATATCCGCCATCTGGGCTATCTATAATCCCTTTTTCAAATAAACGTTGCGCTGCACTAAGTAAGCTTGGCTCTGCGTCTGAGTGTAATTTAATACCCTGCATTTTACTGTCGCGAGGAAACTTTGCTAATAGTGTGAATTCTTCGATCATTGTTTGATTAAATTGCATTGTGTGCACCTTTTTATTTGAATCTAAGTTGTTCTGTGTGTAACTAAGTTTATAATTAAAATCACTTTGTGTACTTTACACTAGCACGTTTTTTAGCTTAATGTATTATTTTTAACCCTCCCTATTTAAAGGCCTCTAATGCGTAACTTTTTAATTCTATGCTTTTGTTTTAGCAGCTTATCGTATTCAATACTTAGTGAAGCAACAACCCTTAAAACCCATTCTATTATTGATGCAAACCAGTTTGTAAATGAAGAATCTAACTGTTGGTACGACAACAAACGCTATAGCGAAGGCGCATTAATACAAGTTCACTCTTTTACACTTTTGTGTGGTGCTAAAACACCCCAACACAGTAACAGCCAACTCATTTGGCTTAAAATAGATAAGCAAGGTAATACTATTTACCCAACAGCTCCTAAAACAATCACTGTGAATTAGCGCTAAAAGCTGATTTAAGCTACAATGCACGCAGTTTAAATAAGTAGTATGGCTATGAATAATCAACCTAAAAACCCTTTACATGGGGTAACGCTAGAACAAATACTTGTTGAGTTAGAACAGCGACTTGGCTGGAGAACACTTGGCGAGCAAGTAAAAATTAAATGTTTTACTGATCAACCCAGCATTAAATCGAGTTTAAAGTTTTTGCGTAAAACGCCTTGGGCTCGCGATAAAGTGGAAGCACTTTATATTCACACTATAAATAATAAGCCTATTCGTAGACCAAAAAGTGCACCAAGAGAAACATCTTCTCAAGCGCCGGATACAACAGGGTTTGTTTGGCCATCAATTAAAAAATGATGTAAAAAAGGAGCTAATTTAGCTCCTTTTTTGATTATAACTAGCGCGATTTATTGCTCTTTGCAAATCACATTTAATGAAGCCGGCTCAATAGTAATAACGAGTTTGTGAGCAGTTTTAATTTCACCATCAAGTACGTATTTAAGCTCACCTTCGCCTGTAACCTCGACTCTTTTAGCATTTGTATGGTGCGAGTTTATAGCTAAATGTGTTTGCGTTAAGCTACTGTACATCAGCTCAGCAATACTTAAAATGGTTGTTGAGTTTTCATTATTGGGTGTTAGCCAATTTACATCAAGAAGCCCGTCACTATGATCTGGCTGCCCACCACCTTGAGCCAATAATGTTGTAAAAGGCGCGGCATTTGCCACAATAAAGCTATTTGTACATATTTCTTTGGGCTCATTATCGTCGAGTTTTATATTAAGTAGCTGTGATTTTTGTTCGCCAAAAGCTTCAAAAAAACCATTTAGATAGGCAAGTTGCCCCGACTTATTTTTCGACTCTCTATCTGCTTTTTCTATCATTGATTGCTCAAAACCAATGCCCGCTAATAAAAGTACTAATTCATTATTACAATAAGCAGTATCTATTATGCTTGTTTGACCATCTATAATTAGGTCACAGGCTTGTTCTACTGGAATAAACTTAGAGGTAATACCCATCAATACATGCGCAAGGGCGTTTGCAGTCCCCATAGGGATGATGCCTAGTTTACATTGTGTATTTACAAGTACGCTTGCAACTTCGGCCACTGTACCA
This sequence comes from Pseudoalteromonas sp. 5Ae-yellow, assembly GCF_014077565.1. Taxonomy (NCBI): domain Bacteria; kingdom Pseudomonadati; phylum Pseudomonadota; class Gammaproteobacteria; order Alteromonadales; family Pseudoalteromonadaceae; genus Pseudoalteromonas; species Pseudoalteromonas sp. 5Ae-yellow. The sequence goes on along the minus strand of NZ_JACGWD010000009.1, from coordinate 79,611 downwards.
TCTCCCCCGCATGTGATAATAATATCCGGATTTTGCGCAATTTCCTGTTTAGCCAGCTCAATACCGTTAACTTCTTTTGTAGTAGTGAGTACTTTCAAATCGTAATAGTCCGATAGCCGCGCAACAATTAAGTGCTCTTTTTCTTCCCATAATCGTGTACCAGATACAGGGTTAGCAATTAAAACGGCTTTGTTTTTAATCAGTAATTCGCCTTTTTTATGTCGCTTAGCTAAATGGCGAAGTTGATGCTTATTTAAATTTGCGGTTTCGCGGGTTTCTTTTATTTGCGCAAGTACTTCATGTACATCTGCATTTTTGTTTTGACTCAATAAATAAGCCGCCATTACAAAAACAGACCGCCCACGGCCTAAGGCGCAATGTACAACTACGCGACGATTTTCTTTAATATGGTGATGTATCCAATTAATAGCCTGATTCAGCTGCGAATGTGAAGGGACACTATGATCAAGCACCGGAATATTTAAGTAATTAAAGTTCTCTTGCGTTGAACTCCACTCTAGACCGTCAAACTCGCACGTTACATCCAAAATCGCTGTAATTCCGTTATCTTTTAATGTGTCTATGTCTGAGGGAAATAATCGGCAAGCTAAAAATAGATTTTCGTTTACTTGTTGAATGGGCGGTACTTTGTCATGCTTACGCGACCAGGCATTATAAATTTGCACACCAAATAAAAATGGCACAAACGCCCAACGTATATAAAATGGGATCACTCCATTTTCACGTTTTCTAAATATTTTTGCTGTATTAAAAATATATGCGGTACTCACTAATAAAAGTGACAGCGCAGTCCAATAAAAAACAATAGCAAAATAAACAGAGTTCACTTCCCAACCAATAAAAATAAGCAGTAGTGCTAATAGTAAATAACTAATTGCAGCCCACATAGTCTCTCCTTTGTGAAAATAATGCCGATTTATAATCTTAATTTAAACGGCTTTAAGTAGTCTTTTGCAAATATCACGCCATATAAATGCCATTTAAAATTCAAACTCGAACAGTAGATCATTGATATATATAGTAATTAATAAACTAAAATCTACTACAGACCGCTCTTTGTGCATTTTTTACAAACATGTGAATAAATTATACTTACACGTCTAAATTTCAAACACTGATCGGTTATTGCTTGTACTAACGTATAAAGCAGCTAATCTAAAAGGCAATTAAATTTTTTGCATCCAAATCACACCCTCAACCGTTTACTCAATGATAATAAGAAAAACAGGACCCCTATGGATAACGATGATTTACTCCCTCTTTTGTGCGCAACAGCACAAGGAGACAAAAATGCTTTCTCAAGTTTATATCAACAAACTAGCGGCAAACTTTTTGCTATTAGCTTAAATATGCTCACTAACAGAGCTTATGCGGAAGAGGCACTACAAGACGCTTTTATAAAAATTTGGCATAACGCATCTGAATATAACGCCTCTAAAGGCACCGTTATTAGTTGGATGATAAGTATAGTCAGATACAGAAGTCTTGACTTACTTCGATATCACAAAGTACGAAAAGAGCAGTCGTTAGGCGATGACGAATATGAAAATGAAAGTATCGACGTTAATTACGATGAAGAAACGAAACTGGTCAATTGTATCGAACAGCTTGAGCCGCAACAAAAACAAGCTATTCACTTAGCTTATTATAAGGGGCTGAGTCATAGCGAGTTAGTGGATCATATAGAAACGCCATTAGGTACAGTTAAAAGCTGGATCAGGGGTGGGCTTATGCAGCTACAAAGGTGTTTAACATTATGAATTATAATAAACCCGAACTATTAGACGCGCTTGCTGGGCAGTACGTGCTTGGCACACTTAGAGGGCTTGCCCGTAAGCATTTTCAGCGTCTGTTACTTAGCTCAAATCAAGCACGTGAAGCAACAAATATGTGGGAGCAAAACCTAAACAACTTAGCGAGTGCTATTACACCGCAAACGCCACGTGACGATGTATGGGTAAATATACTACAGCGTATTGAAAACAGACCACAAACAAGTAAAACAGTCATACATACCAAGCCTTCAATTTGGCGTACATGGTCTTTTGTGGCGACTGCCGCATGCATTGTTTTAGCCTTTTTGGTTATTCAGCCTAGTACCAATGTTATGCAAACTCAGCAAATTGCTTTGGTTCAAAATCAAGATAAACAATCATTGTGGTTTATTGATGTAAGCGAGCAAGGGCTCTCAATTAAAGCTAGTAGCCAATTGGTTGCTCAAACTAATAAAGATTATGAGCTGTGGATGATTTTAAAAGGTCAAGATGCACCTATTTCATTGGGTTTACTGCCCAAGCAAGGCAGTAAAATATTATTTAAAGATAACCGCTTTAACGCAAGTGATATCGCATTGTTAGCAGTGAGTTTAGAGCCTATAGGTGGCTCACCAAATGGCTCTCCCACTGAAGTGCTTTACACCACAGAGCTGGTACTTTTATAACCCGACTATTATTACCAAAGTTGGCTGCTTACACAAAGCAGCCAACCTACTTTTAAACTTTTTAACAAAAAAAATAAAATAATTTAACTTTTTTGCATCCAATTTAAATCCTGCCCCGTTATTAGCTATGACTTCAATCAAAACTAAAGGACAAAGTCATGAAAGCTTTAACTCCATCAATACTCGCAGTAGTAATATGTAGTACATTTGTAAGTGCACCAAGTGAAGCATCTAGCCACAGAGAAGCGCCAAATATAAGCCGTTTCCCGACTTTAGATTCAACCGATTTTTATGTATTTAATAGTTACGAACAAGGTCGTGGTGATTTTGTAACACTAATAGCTAACTATATCCCGCTGCAAGATGCATACGGCGGTCCTAATTACTTTGCAATGGACCCAGATGCTACCTACAGCATTCATATAGATAACGACGGCGATGCTGTTGAAGATATTACATTTGCGTTTAACTTTAAAAGCATGCTCCCTAACGACAATCAAGGCGTGCAATTAACAGTTGGACCTGAAGGTAATCAACGAACAGTTTCGGTACCACTTAAAAATGTTGGCGGCGTGGCTGCAGGTGATGACAGCGCAGCAAATTTTAGTGAATCATACACAATGACCATGATTAGCGGCGCGCAGCGTACTGGCGAAACAACGGTATTAAATAACACTGCATCAAACTCAAGCTCATTTCCTAAACCGCTTGATTATGTAGGTGATAAAACATTTGGATCGATGAGTGATTATCAAACTTATGCTGACCAATTTGTTTATCAGGTTTCAATTCCTAACTGTGAAAACATGGCACAAGTTTTTGTAGGACAACGAAAAGACCCATTTGTAGTTAACCTAGGTAAAACATTTGATTTAGTTAACTATGTACCTGTAGAAGGTGATAGCGCCCCAGGTGCTGGTGACGGCGGTGGTTTCCCAGGTGGTATAACGCAATCTGCTGATAACGACGATCTTGCAGATAAAAACGTCACATCAATCGCTATCGAAATACCAAAGAGTTGTATTGTTGGTGAAGGTAACGGTGTAATTGGCTCGTGGACAACGGCAAGCTTACCTCAAGCACGTGTATTAAACCCAAATGCTAAATTTGCTAATAATGCGGTAAACGGTGGTGCATTAACTCAGGTCTCACGCCTAGGTAGCCCACTTGTAAATGAGCTTGTAATTGGCATTAAAGACAAAGACGCATTTTCAACAGCGCACCCTAAAGATGATGCACAATTCTTAGATTATGTATCTCACCCAGCACTACCAGAGTTATTAAATATTTTGTTTAAAGATGCGGTTAATACAACACTAGATACTAACTTTGAAACTCTGGCACCCACTAACTTCCCGCGTACTGATTTAATCACTGCATTTTTAACGGGTTTTGCAGACGTTAATCAGCAAGCAACGGTAACACCTTCAGAAATGCTGCGTTTAAACACAGCCATTACCGCAACAGCGCAGGCTGATCAATCTGCATTTGGTGTAGCGGGTAATGATTTAGCGGGTTTCCCAAATGGTCGTCGCCCGGGTGATGATGTGGTTGATATTGCACTTCGTGTTGTGATGGGTCGTTTATGTCATCCGATTCCTGTAAATGGTGAAGACACTGATTTAGGACTTTGTGCACCAGAGGATGCTAATACAGGCACAGTGCCATTTACAGACGGCGCACCTATTGATGCAACAATGATGGACTCAACATTCCCATATCTTGCAACACCACTTGCTGGCTCTAAATAAGGAGTAAAATAATGCGTAATTTAAAAACTACCCATATTTGTGTTCTCCTCAGTGCATTAACATTGGGAGCATGTAGTAGCGATGATGATAAAAAACAGCCTACACCGGTTGTAAACACAGCGCCGACCGCAAGTGATGCAATGCTAACTACACAAACTGAAGTAAGCATTACCGATATGCTTAGCGCAACCGACAATGATGGCGATTCGCTTACTTACTCATTAACAAGTGAACCAACTCTTGGAACTGTTACCGTTAATAGCGATGGTAACTTTACCTATACACCAAATAAAGAAGTGACAGGTTCAGATAGTTTTATGTTTGGTGTAAGTGATGGCGTTAATTCGCAAGTAACTGCAACAGTAAACATTACAATTGACGCACTACAAGTCGACTTTGCTCAATTTGCAACCGATGCATTTAATCAAGCGCCAAATGCAGAGCCGTTAACTGTTAACGGTCGGGTGTTTACAAACACAGATACCGATGTTGATGGATTAATTTCAACAAACGGTAACTAACCAAGTCATTAAGCTGACAGGCCATGGATGGCTTTTTTCAAAGGATATTTATAATGCATTTATCAATTTTTAAGTCCGTCGCATTTATTACTTTATGCCTAACACCCTTTGCGTTGAGCGCTGCGCCTTTTACCCCAAAAGATGATGCAGTTATTGCCAAAAGTAATTCAACGCTTAGTACTTCTCTCTCTGTTGACGAAATAAATACATTAGTCACTAACAGCCAATATGTAGGCCAAACAGAGCGTTTACAGGGGCTACTTAAAACCCGTTTAGCCCAGCTATATAAACAAACACCCTCATCTCAAATTGGTTACTTATATGCTCGCGTTTTACAAAAAGAGCACCTTTTTGACGAAGCTATTGATATTGCTAACAACGTTTTGATTGGAGAGCCAAAACATAATAATAGCCATTTATTGCTAGCCAATATATTTATGACTCAAGGTAAGTTCGCACAAGCAAAAAAACACTGCGTAGCCTTAATTGGGCAAGTAAGCACTATTACTGCTAGCACCTGTGTACTCGATGTACAAAGCCAACATGAAAGCGTTTTAGACAGCTACCAAGCATTAGTAAAAATTATAAATAATAATCAAACTAGCCTAGCTACAAACCATGTTTTAAGTGAAATGAGCTACCGTTTAAATAACTACAAACAAGCGTTGTCTCACTTACAAAGTGTAGATTTAGTTCAAGCCCCTGTGAGCCTTATTGTTTTATGGGCCGATATTCAAATTGCTCTAAATCAACCACAACAAGTATTAAATACATTAAGCGTACTGCTACCTGATAAAAGTAATTTAGAGGATGCTATTTTGTTAAGACTTTCAATCGCAGAAAAAAAACTAAATAAACGCGATAAAACATGGCAAAATACAATGGCGCAAAGAGTTACACTACGAGAGCTTCGTAAAGATTCTTTTCATGCAAGTGACTTAGCTAAATATTACCTTGATGTACAACCAAATCGCGAAAAAGCACTTTACTGGGCTCATATTAATTGGCAACAGGCTAAAATGAGCACCGATGAGCAATTACTTACTCAAGCAAAAGCGATGCAACGAGACACACTATGAAAACGCCTTATCTATTTATACTCACTTTAATGCTGTGTATTTTTTCAACTTACAGCTTTGCCCATCAACTAAGTACAAGTTATATAACCTTAAATAGCGAGAACAATAACGACACCAACAAAAACCAATACACGGGTACCTGGCAAATTAATATAGCCGACTTAGAGCACGCAGTACCTCTGGATTTAGATAAAAACGGGCAAATTTCGTGGGCAGAAATAAAAGCAAAACGCAGCTCAATTAATAACTTCATTGAAGAAAATTTAAATATCACGCAAAACGCGCAATCATGCCCTTTAAAAAGTGAAGGTATCTATCAGCTAGATAACCATTTTAACCAGCCTTATTTGGTGATTCCGCTGCAGTTTAGCTGTGATGACAATGAAACAATCTCCCTTTCCTATTCTGCTTTTTTTAAAACCGATGCCAATCATAAATCCATCGTAAATATAAACGGTGTATCTCGTGTATTTAATATCAACGAGGCACAACAAACGTTCAGCTTTGAGCAAACAAGTTATTTAAGTACCTTTAATCAATACGTGTATCAGGGTGTTTTACATATTTGGATTGGTATTGATCATATTTTATTTTTAATCGCCCTGTTACTTACCTGTGTTTTAAAGCGCAGCGATAAAGCATGGCAAGGTATTAGCTCTAAAAAACAAATTATTAAACACACAGCATGGATAGTAACCGCGTTTACGCTTGCGCACTCTATTACGCTTACCGCAACAGCTATGAGCTTAGTCTCACCAAATAGCCGCTGGGTAGAGCTTGGAATTGCTATATCGGTTTTATTTGCAGCATTAAATAATGTGTGGCCGCTGATACTTCGTTTAGGTTGGCTTACTTTTGCTTTTGGTTTACTACATGGTATGGGATTTGCGAGCGTACTTGGCGAGCTTGGCCTGTCGAGCGACTATCAACTGCTCAGTATTTTGGCGTTTAATTTAGGCGTCGAAATCGGTCAACTTAGTATATTACTGATAGCCTTACCAATACTCATTTATGTACGACACTACACTTGGTATAAAAAGTGGTTAATGCCAATGGGCTCCGTTGCTATCGCAATCATTGCACTTCAGTGGTCAATCGAGCGTTTTTAAATAGTATAAATAAAAAAGCTAGCCAAAATATTGGCTAGCTTACTTTTTAGTTATCTATTTTGAGCGTTACTGCGCTTCATCAAATGGCATCAGTAATGTTTTCATTGCAGGGCGAAGCGCTATGAGTACCGTTTCTTCGGTTAGCTCAGGGTAAAGTAACTTTCTAAGTAATAACCCCGCCATCATCGAAAAAATAACATTAATTCGGCTTTCAAGTTCAAGCTCATCAATGTCTTTGAGCGCACTTCGCTCGCTTGCTAAAAGCTGCCTCATGCGCCCTCTTGCTTGAATATCGGTTTCACGCAAAAGAGTAGCGACTTTAATATTACGACCCGCTTCTGCCATCATATCTAAATCGATAACACATGAGCCTGTATCCATGTGTCTTTGCACGCCAATATTTAAGCCATCTAAAAGAGCCGCCAAAACATCACCAGGGTGATCTTCAAACTTTTGAAAGATAGAGAACATTTCTTCCATGTCTTTTTCAATAATGCTTTCTATAATCGCCTCTTTGCTTTCAAAGTAATTATAAATATGGCCTGCACTCATCCCTGCCGTTTTAGATATTTCTGCCATACCTGCACCGTGGTAACCTTTACGGCGAAAACACTCTGCAGCAGCTGATAAAATTTGCTCACGCCTAGCAAGTGCTATCGCGGGATCTGTTTGCCTTTTTGCTTTAGGCTTCATGTTCAACTCCACTACCAAGTCATAAACTCAGTAAAGCAAGAGCTATAAATAGTCTCGCTATATAAATATGTAATGCGGCTTTAAAAGCCGCAAATATTATTTCTCTTCCTGAGTTGTTTCACTGGCTACATTCCATCCGCCACCAAGCGCTTTGTACAAGTTAATTTGACTCGCAAGATACGCTTGCTGACCCGCAATTAACTGCTGTTGCGCGCCGTACCACGTACGCTGAGCATCAAGTACTTGCAAGTAGCTATCTGCGCCTTTTTCGTAACGCATTTTTGATAAATCAAACGTGATTTGTCGACTACTTATAAGCATATCAAGGGCACTTAATTGCTCTTGGTAACCTTCTCTATCAGCAAGTGCATCGGCAACTTCGCGAAACGCATTTTGAATTTTTTGCTGATACGTTGCCACTGCAATTTCTTGATCTGCTTTTGCTACATCAAGATTTGCTTGGTTACGTCCCATATTAAAAATAGGTAAGCTAATTGTCGGCACAAAACTCCATGTCCCAGAGCCTGAATCAAACAAGCCACTTAAGTCACTTGAAGCTGACCCCGCATTGGCTGTTAAGCTTATGCTTGGATAAAACGCCGCACGAGCAATACCAATATTGGCATTTGCAGCAAGCATTAAATGCTCAGCGGCTTTAATATCAGGGCGCTGTGATAACAGGTCAGACGGTAAACCAACGGGTACTTCTGGCATACTGATCAAGTTAGTCAGGTCTTTATTAGGTAGTAAATCAGCTGAAACAGATTTACCTACTAATAAATCTAAGGCACTTTTATCACGCTTTAACAAACGTTTGTACGTTGCTATGTCTACTTTTGCCGTAGCAACTGTGCTTTTAAGCTGCTCAAGAGTAATAGAAGACGTCGCACCTAAATCAAAGCTTTTTTGCGTAAGCGATAATGACTCTTGCTGAGAGGTAAGCGTTTCTTTTGCAAGCTCTAGCAGTTGCAAATCAGTTGCATAATTTAGCCACGCATTTGCCAACTCTGAAATTAAAGACACCTGCGTGCTGTATTGACTAAGCTCTGTAGAGTATAAGTTTTGCAGTGCTTGCGCTGATTGGTTACTTACCTTGCCCCAAATATCTAACTCGTAAGAGGTAATACCCACTGTTGCACTGTATTGCGAGCTAATAGCTGCATCGCCAGTACCTGATAAGTCAGCCGGTAAACGCTGGCGCGTACCTGAGGCATTTAAATCAAGGGATGGATACAAAGCAGAGTCTTCAATTTGATATAAACCACGCACACGCTGCACATTAAGCACTGCAATTTGCATGTCTTTGTTATGCTCAAGGCTTTGACTAATTAACGTTTGTAGTTTTTCGTCATTAAAAAACTGCTGCCAATTTAATTGCTGCGCAGCGCTTTGCCCAGTATCTGATGCATAAGCATCAGATACTGGTAAAGCAAGGTCTTTTTGCTCTGGCGCTAGTTGGCAACCACTTAGCACCAATAAAGCAATTGCACTTAGGCTGAATGTTTTAATGCTCATTCTGCGCTCTCCTTCGTAGTCTCTTTAGCTTTGCCAGGAAATACACGGCGCACTAACACAAAGAATAACGGTACAAAAACAACAACTAATATTGATGATGCAAGTGTGCCGCCAATAATCGAAATACCTAACGCATTTTGCGCACCAGAACCCGCGCTTGAGGCAATAGCAAGCGGTAAAACACCACAAATAAAGGCCATCGAAGTCATAAGTATTGGACGCAAACGAAGGCGAACAGCAGCAATAGCCGCATCAACTAAGCCAAGCCCTTCTTCCATTTTATGAATCGCAAACTCTACAATCAGTATCGCATTTTTAGATGCCAAACCAATGGTGGTCAACAAGCCTACCTGCAAGTAGATATCGTTAGATAAGCCACCGCCAAGCGCTGCCATAATTGCACCAAATATACCCAGTGGCACAATCATCATTACCGCAAACGGTACCGACCAACTTTCATAAAGCGCGGCTAAACATAAAAATACAAATAACAGCGATAGGCCATATAGTAGAGGTGCTTGACCGCTACTAGAGCGCTCTTGGAATGAAATACCGGTCCACTCAGACGAAATACCATTTGGTAATTGTTTAACTAAACGCTCCATTTCATCCATTGCTTGGCCTGTACTGTAACCTGGCGCTGCACTACCTTGAATTTCCATTGCTGAAAAACCATTGTAACGCTCTAAACGCGGCGAACCATACGTCCAGTAGGCACTAGCAAACGCTGAAAAGGGCACCATATCGCCATTATCATTGCGTACATACCACTTATTTAGATCCTCAGGCACCATGCGAGATTGTACATCACCTTGCATATACACTTTTTTCACTCGACCACGGTCAATAAAGTCATTCACATAACTACTACCCCATGCTGTCGAAAGTGTACTGTTAATATCGTTTTGCGACACACCAAGCGCTTCGGCTTTTGCCAAATCTGTATCAAGTTGTAGCTCTGGCATATCTTCTTGTCCATTTGGACGCACGCCCGCTAAAATTGGACTTTGGCTTGCTAAACCTAATAACTGATTTCGTGCAGCTAAAAGTGCCTCATGGCCAAGGCCTACACGGTCTTGTAAGAAAATATTAAAGCCATTAGCAGTTCCCAGCTCAACAATTGCAGGTGGCGGAAAGGCAAAAACAAATGCTTCTTTTATCGTTGAAAAGTAGCCCATCGCTTTACCTGCAACACCTTGAACAGATAACTCGTCACGCTGACGCTCATCCCAATGTTTAAGATTTATAAAGGCAATTGCTGAGTTTTGACCAGAACCTGCAAAACTAAAACCAGTCACGGTTAAAATACCGTTTACTGCTTCAGATTGATCGTTTAAAAAGTGATTTTCTACCTTTTTAACAACCTCAAGCGTTTGCTGTGTTGTAGAACCCGCTGGTAATGAAACTTGGTTAAATAAAATACCTTGGTCTTCGTCTGGTAAAAACGCCGTTGGTAAATGCGAAAATACATACACCATGCCACCCACTATCACCGCGTAAATAAGTAAATAACGCTTAGAGTGGTTGATCATTCGGCTAACAAAGCCTTGCGCACCGCTATTAGTTTTATCAAACCCACGGTTAAAGCCAGAGAAAAATTTGCCAATAAATGAGGTGTTATCGTGAACGTGGCTTGGTTTTAAAAGCGTTGCACACAATGCAGGTGTTAAAATAAGTGCCACCAATACCGAAAGACCCATCGCCGATACCAGTGTAATAGAGAACTGACGATAAATAATACCGGTAGAACCACTAAAAAATGCCATTGGAATAAATACAGCCGAAAGCACCATAGCTATACCTACCAGCGCGCCTTTAATTTCATCCATAGATTTTCGTGTTGCTTCAAGCGCTGAGAGTTTTTCCTCGGTCATTAAGCGCTCTACGTTTTCTACAACAACGATTGCATCATCTACCAATAATCCTATGGCAAGTACCATCGCAAACATCGTTAGTGTATTTATTGAATAACCAAAGGTGTATAAAATACCAAACGTACCAAGTAAAACTACAGGCACGGCAATAGTTGGAATAAGTGTTGCCCTAAAGTTTTGTAGGAACAAATACATAACTACAAATACTAAAACAACGGCTTCAATTAAAGTGTGAATAACTTTTTCGATAGAGAGCGATACAAATGGCGTTGTGTCGTAAGGTACAACCGCATCTAACCCTTCAGGAAAAAATGGCTTTAACTCTTCAATTGCTTTTTTAACACCTTCAGCTGTATCAAGTGCGTTCGCGCCACTGGCTAATTTGATACCTAAGCCTGATGCTGGTTGTCCATCGTAACGTGCAACAACACGGTAGCTTTCACCGCCAAGCTCTACTCTAGCAACGTCCTCTAGACGCACAAAAGAGCCATCTGGATTGGTTTTAACTAAGATTTGTTCAAATTGCTCTGGCGTTTGTAATCGGCTTTGCGCCGTTACTGTAGCATTAAGCTGCTGACCATTAACCGCTGGCATACCACCAAGTTGACCAGCAGATACTTGTGCATTCTGTGCAGAAATAGAGGCGCTGATGTCGGCAGGTGTAAGCTGATAGTTTTGTAGTTTTGCAGGGTCTAACCAAATACGCATCGCGTACTGAGAACCAAACAGCTGTACTTCACCTACGCCTTCAACACGCGAGACAACGTCTTGCACGTTTGATGAAACATAATCGCCAATATCAATATTGGTCATGCTGCCATCTTTAGACACAAAAGCATAAACCATTAAAAAGTTACGCGCTGATTTTGCAACTACCACACCTTGCCTTTGTACGGCTTCTGGTAATAGTGGAGTTGCTGTAGCTAGTTTATTTTGCACTTGAACTTGTGCAATATCAGGGTCAGTTTCAGCGCTAAACGAAAGTGTAAGCGTAGCAGAACCACTCGACTCAGACGTAGATGACATATAAAGCAAGCCATCAAGCCCTTTCATTTTTTGCTCAATAACTTGCGTTACCGTATCTTCAAGTGTTCGTGCAGATGCACCAGGGTACGTTGCAGTAATACTCACTGCAGGTGGTGCAATTGAAGGATACTGCGAAATAGGTAAACTCCTAATCGCCAAAATACCTGCAAGCATCACTACAATAGCGAGTACCCAAGCAAATATCGGTCTATCGATAAAAAATCGTGACATTAAAACTCTCCGTTATTGCGCTTGATCGGCTTTAGCAGACGATTGAATTTCAGATGGGTTCACAGGTGCACCAGGGCGGATTTTTTGTAAACCTTCAACTATTAACTTATCGCCATCACTTAGGCCATCAGTAACAAGCCAATCAGAACCAATAGTTCTATCTACTTTTAATACGCGGCTTTCTACTGTGTTGTCTTTACTGACAACCATTGCTGTTGGTTCGCCTTTTGAATTACGGCTAACGCCACGTTGCGGAGCTAAAATAGCACCCGCTTTAACACCTTCCACAATAGAAGCTCGAGCATACATGCCAGGCAGTAATAATTTTTCTGGGTTTGAAAATTTAGCACGCAGTGTTACTGAGCCAGTACTTGGATCAACGGTCACTTCAGAAAACTGTAATGTGCCTTTATGAGGATAAATAGAGCCATCTTCCATAATAAGTTCAACGTCAGTTTGATTAGCCGAATCGACAGTTAGAGCACCTGATGATATTGCTTTTTTAAGTTGGGTAAGCTCATTACTTGATTGTGTTAAATCGATATAAATTGGATCTAACTGAGTTACTGTAGCAAGTGCTGTACTTTGATTGGCACTTACAAGTGCACCCACTGTTACGCTTGATTTACTAATTTGACCACTAATAGGAGAAGAGACGTGGCTGTAATCGAGATTAATTTGCGCTGATTTTAACTGCGCTTTAGCTGTTAATAATTCAGCATTAGCTTGCTTGTATGCGGCATCTGCTTCATCAAAATCTTGTTGGCTCACGGCTTTAATTTTTAAAAGTTCTTTATAACGCGATGCTTTTGATTTAGAGCTGGCAATGCTTGCCTCTGCGCGCGCTACGCTTGCTTCACTTGCTGCTAAGTCTGCTTCAAATGTAGCAGGGTCTATTTGATACAGTGCTTGGCCTTGTTTAACCTCATTACCTTCAACAAATAAACGAGATTGTACAATACCACTTACTTGTGGACGAATTTCAGCAATTTGAAATGCACTAATGCGACCAGGAAGTTCTTTTTTGAGAGTAAGCGCTTGGCTTTTTACTGTAATTACACCCACTGGGACAGCTTTAGGAGCTGAAGCTTGTGACTGCTCAGCAGCCTGATCACAACCAGTTAAAGCAACAGAACCGACGAGGGCTGACAATACAAATAAAGCGATGCGGGAACGCTGCATGTTAAATACCTTTTAGTTTAGAGTGAACGATCATTCTAAATTAAAATGCGCTGATAATGAATCTTAATAAGAAGAAATTTACACAAACTTACACTATTGAGTACAATATACGCCTTAGGTAGCATTTAATGTTAATTTGATGAAAATAGAATCAAAGCTGTTTGAAAATAAAGCAATTAAACAGATTGAAATAACCACTCCTTTTAAGCACAAAACTTTTAAATAGGCACAAAAAAGCCAAGCTAAAAACAACTTGGCTAGTTATATAAACGACTATCTTACTTTTTTAAAGGGGGGTGTCGTTCTGTGGATTAATAACTCTTGAAACTAACAACTGCTCTACCCTAATGCCCTCTACATCAACAACTTCAAACTTAAAGCCTGAAAAAGTTAAATGCTCTGCACGTTTAGGGATTCGCTTCATACTGTAAATTAAAAATCCAGCGACAGTTTCATAGTGCATCTGATCTGGAAATTCTTCTATATCAAGTACCTTTGCTAAATCGGTAATTGGAGTTAACCCATCTACAAGCCATGAATTTTTATCGCGCTCTATAATTAATTCATCACCTTGATGAGTAATTAAATCACCCATAAACCCTTTCATTAAGTCTTTAACCGTTACAATACCTACCGAAAGCGCGTATTCGTTTACGACAACAGCAAATGGCTTTGCTGCGCTTTTAAACGCATTTAAAGCTTCTGATAGGCTTAATGTTTCAGGTAAGTAAAAAACATCTTTATCAATCAGCTCATCGTTTATATTGGCGGCTTCGCCTTTGAGTACTTGTCGTAAAATATCTTTAGATTCAACAGAGCCATGCAATTTATCTAAATTTCCTGACACTACTAAAAAGTGATTATGAGGGTGATCAATAATTTTGGTCGCAATATCATGGCTAGATTCGTTTAAATCAAAATAGACAATTTGGTCGCGTGGCGTCATTACGCTTGATAAAAACCGCGCTTCTAGGTCAAACACATTACCAATGAGTTCATACTCTTGCTTTTGCAAACTACCATATGCAGCACCCGCTTCCATCATGGCAACAATGTCCTCAGTTGTAACGTTGTCTTCTCGCTCAGCAGGCACTTTAAATAAGTGCAGCACAAAGTTCGTTACCCCATTAAAAAACATCACTAGCGGAGTTAAGGCAAAGGTTACCCAGCGCATTATTGTAACGACTCTAACAGCGACAGCTTCTGGCATGATCATCGCTAAACGTTTTGGCATTAAATCGGCGAACAAGATAAACAGAGATGTAATAGTAAAAAATGAGAATAAAAAGCTAATTTTTTCTAAGTGTGCACCTTGATAAAAAAGCACTAAAACACTTTCAACATAAGGCGATAAAGCCTGCTCACCCACAATACCACCCAATATCGCAATCGCGTTGAGTGCAATTTGGATCATGGCAAAAAAAGCCCCTGGATTTTCTTGTAGCTTTAATACCGCTGCTGCTTTTATATTTCCTTCATCTGCCATTACTCGCAGTTTTATTTTACGCGACGCTGCAATTGCTATTTCTGACATAGCAAACAACGCACTGATCAAGATCAATAAGCTAATCCCGATTAAATCACCCATTTAACGCTCCAATAAGTTAGCGCTTTTTTAAACAAAAAGCAGCTGGATTATAATCGGTTTTTTAAACGCAGCAATTTATATTTACGAAATATATTTAAGCTATTAATTTTCAATTATTTAAGAGGTAAAACAGTGAGTTTAAAGTGCTTAAATTTTATTAAAGGCAACTTTTAATTGAGAAACTAAAGCCGGATCCATATTTATATTACAGGCAAAAAATAACGGAGACTGAGTTGTGTTTAAATCAAGTAATGGTTCTAGTAACTCAAGCTTAGGCTCTGTTTTAACTCGATAGTTAAATTGCTTTTTGTTGAGGATAACAAAATCAAGTATATGGTGACGAGTGCTTATGAGTTTATCTATTTTATCTAGGCTATCGATGAGTAATAAATGCTTGCTTTCACTAAAGCCCCTTTCAAGCAAATAATGATGACTAAAGTTATCACGCAGTACTGCTATTTTGTATTTTTTAGCATCATTGAGAGTGTTTAACTTTATACCTCTGGATTTTAGACCATAAATGGCAGAGTCAAAGCTTTCCAGTTCGCCTACCTAGTTAAACTTACTTTCTCTATTAGGTAATCGAACAATCGAAAATATACAGGTGTTTTTATCGCGTAGCGCTGCATTGTAGGATATGGCCCAACTATGCGCCAACATAGTGTAGTTTATACCTGTACCTTCTAGCGCTTTATGAACTTTTTCGACAGAGCGGCCAACGAGTTTGTTATCTTCATTAATATACTGAAAGTCCGGAAATACTTCCGTTACTATTGTAATTTCAGCTGCATCAACTTTAATACAGCTAATGAACAATAAAAAGATCAACAATTTCATCTAGCGAGGCCTCAACCAACTCATTATATGTATTTAATAAATATAGCTGAGGCTTTATGAACTGCTAGTTTTTAGTTATGTAATGCACACTTATACGCTGATAGTGCTAGTATCTATAGCTTCTACAGCTTACTTGTTCATTGCACTAATTAAAAAGGCTGAAATTTTAGCGCCTTCTCTAAGTGTAGTTTCTGAGCTTGATTGACCAACTAAAGAGCTGTCGGTAAATGGCGCTATCTCCATCATATCTGCACCCGTAATAGGAAACTCATCCGCAATGGCTGATAAAATATCAAGCGCATGCTGAGGCGTTAAACCGTGATGCTCTGGCGTACCTGTGGCGGATGCAAATTCAGCATCAAGTGCATCAATATCAAAGCTTACGTATATTTCATCAACGTTATCGGCTTTTAATTGTGCAATAGCGTCGGCAGCAACCGCTGCTGCGCCGCGTTCAATGATTTCATGTGCCCAGTGCTGTTTAACACCAAAAGTATTTTCCCAATGCGCTTTAGGCTTACCACTTGAGCGAATACCAAATTGTATTAAATGATGCGGCGCCGGTAAAAACTCTAGTATATGTGTACACCAAGAGCCAAAGCATAAATCTATGCCTAAGCGCTCAACAAGTAAATCGGTATGCGCGTCAAAGTGAATAATAGCCGTGCGCTTACCTTGCTCACGTTTTGCTTTTAAGTACGCTTTAGTAAGTGGGTAACTAATTGAGTGATCGCCACCAATACCAAATAATCCTTTATCTTTAAACGTTGCGTAAAAACTGTCGCACACATCCTCAGTGATTGATAACGGGCTTACGTAATAGTCGTTATCTTCATCACCATATAAGGCTTTTTGGCAATTAGAAATGGTTGCATCATTTAGGTATTTGTCATGAAGTAAATGTGGGATCACACGTACATCACCTAAATCAAACGAATGACACTGAGGTTGCTGATCAATTAATGCTGAGCGCACAAACAACGGCCCCCAGTTTGCGCCGCGTAATATCCCACCGCCACAGTCTGAGCTAATACCTAACATAACGGCTTTATGTGGTGAGTTTGGTAATTCGTTTAAAGACTCGCGCCACAAATTATCAACGTTTTCAGTTTGTCCATAAAGTTTATTACGCAGTGCGGCTTTGCGCTCTTTTGCAGTATTTACTGTGTATACGCCATCACCCGGTGCGCACAAACAGTGCTCAACTTTGTTTTTAAATGCTTCAAATTGTGTGCTCATAATAAACTCCTTCGGTTTTTATTCTGTACGTAGCTAATTACTTTTGAGTAGTTATGCAAAATCACTAAAAATGCCTAAACTTCAAATAAATGCCACTTTGCTAAATAAGTCAGTGCTTAATATAAGTAAACACGTTAGTTTTTACGTGTTCACTAAAAATTTAAGCCATTGAATTTATTTGATATTAATTAAAATCTGTAATCATCCATTTAATCGTAGTTACGCGCTTGAGTGATACTTATTATGTCTGCTTGAACATGTCAACAGCGCAACAAGGCTACGTATATAAGTACTTGAGTGAATATTCATAGTTGGTGAATAAATCAAATTAGCCCTTAAAATTATTAAGGCTTTATTGGAAGAGTTAAGACAAAACGGACAATCGTCCTGTACTTGATAAACGTTTCTAGCAATCATGCTAGATTGACAACAAATTATTATAAAAGGCTTAGCTATGGAAAAGGTATTTCACTTAGGACTATGTATTGACGATCTTAAAGGTGCAAAACTTGCGATTGTACCGGGCGATCCAGATCGTGCAGCACGTATTTCACAATTCCTAGACAACCCAACCTGCCTTGCTCAAACTCGCGAGTTTCATGTTTACTTAGGTCAATTAAACGGCCATTCTGTGGTTGTTTGTTCTACGGGTATTGGTGGCCCATCTACGTCGATTGCTGTAGAAGAATTAGCACAACTTGGCGTGCGTAAGTTTTTACGTATTGGTACAACAGGTGCGATTCAGCCACATATCAACGAAGGCGAAATTTTAATTAGCCAAGCGTCTGTACGTTTAGACGGTGCAAGTCAGCATTTTGCTCCTCTTAGCTACCCTGCTGTGTCTGACTTTTATGCAACACAAGCTATGGTACAAGCATGTAAAAACTTAAATATCGATTTCCATATTGGTATTACTGCATCAAGCGATACATTTTACCCAGGGCAAGAGCGTTACGATACGCATTCTGGTTACGTTCCTAAATCACTACAAGGTAGCTGCGAAGAGTGGCAAAAATTGGGCGTGATGAACTACGAAATGGAATCGGCAACATTATTTACTATGTGTGCAGCCCTTGGATTACAAGCTGCCTGTGTAGCAGGCGTACTTGTTAACCGTACTCGCCAAGAAATACCAAATGTAGACCACGGTGAAATTGAGCGTAAATCTGTAGCAGTAGTATTAGAAGCAGCTAAAGTATTACTTGATTAATACAGGTTATAGCAGTCAGTCAGTCAGTGAGTTAATTCGATAGAATGGCTCGCTTTAATAAAGCACAGCTCCGGCTGTGCTTTATTGTATGCAAGCCACTATTTAAGTGGTGCGCTAATTACTTTAAGTGCTGGTAAATGCGTAAAACTGGCAAGTACAGCTTTTGCCACTTGCGACTGGTTTTCACGACCCGCTGTTTCGAGCAATGTTATTCCCTTCACCGTACTTTCGTTAAAGCTAAGCCCAGCTAAAAAGAACTGACTTAGTGCACTTTGTAGTGGCGATAAACTTGGACTGTAAGCTGCATTTTCGGCGTAACTTCCGTAAAAGTCACCATCACTAAATGTGCTTATTTTTACGGCGCTAAAGTTGTGGCTGTAAGGCACATACGCATTAAGTGCAAAACGCGCAAGGGTTTCATCAAGGTCTTCAGCGCTAAAATTACCTTGCTGTGGTTTTGGGTTAAATAAGCTAAATTCGTTACCTAAATCGGTAGGTCCAAATGAATGCGGCAGTAATTCAGCAAGTTTAAATTGCTGATCAGGAAGTAAAATATCAAACTCTTTCGCATCAGCTAGTTCATTCATAAACTGGCGACAATACCCACAAGGCGCATCGCTAATAGCAATTTTAACTATTTTTTTAGCGCCGTTTAACCATGCGTTATTTATAGCCGATTGCTCTGCATGAACCACTAAACTCAATGCTTGATGATCAAACTCTACATTTGCACCAAAGTAAAAGTTTACCTCACCCTTTTCATCAAGTGCTTTAACAATTGCGCCTACATGAAAATCTGACACTGGCGCAACGGCATACTCAGAAGCTAAAGGTACTAAACCTTGTAGTAATACATCATCAGACACATTGAGTTGCGTGCATAACGCTTTAATATTATTAGAATTTAATATGCCACGCTGTGATTTTAATTGACTACGTAATGACGCTGTTTGCGCTACGCTTAATGTGATGTGCGAATTTGTAAGTGCTGTATCTTGCTGTACAGTAAAAGTTGCTGAAGCCATAACATTTTTTAATTATTCAATGGCTACGTAGTTTAAAAGTTTAGGATGCGAAATACCAGCCTATTCAACGCAAAAAAAGGGAGCACATCGCGTGCTCCCTTTAATTTTAATTGGTATACCTAACAAAATAATTGATTGGTATACATAACAAAATGTTAGCCGGTATTGCGCATACCTGCTGCAATACCTGTCATTGTGATCATTAATGCATTATCAATGTCACCTTCGCTATGTTTTTCCTGTGAGCGAGCACGGCGTAAAAGCTCAACCTGTAGTAAGTTAAGTGGATCGGTGTACGGGTTACGTAAACTAATCGACTCTTTAATCCAAGGCTGTTCGGCTAATAAGCTTTTTTGTGGGCTAAGTGATTGCACTAAGCTAATGGCTTCTTGAAGCTCTTTACGAAGTGTTACACCCAGTGGTTTGTACATATCTTCCACCAGCGCATTATCATAATGCTCACTCAACCAACAATCGGCTTTACTAAATACCATTTCTAGCATTTCTAAGCGAGATCTAAAGAACGGCCACTGTAAGCTCATTTCGTTTAGGGTTTCTGCGCCGTACTTATTAAGCGCAGCTTTTAGGCCTGTTAATGCACCTAACCATGCTGGAAGCATTAAACGGTTTTGGCTCCAAGCAAAAATCCATGGAATAGCACGCAGGCTTTCAACACCGCCATTAGGATTACGTTTTGCAGGGCGAGAGCCAAGCGGTAGCTTAGACAGTTCCAGTTCAGGTGTTGCCATTCTAAAGTAAGGTACAAAGTTTTCATCATGGCGAACTACATTACGGTAGTGCTCACACGACTCCTCACTTATTAGCTTCATTACTTCGCGCCACTCTGGTTTTGGCTCCGGTGGCGGTAATAAGTTACTTTGCAGAACTGCGCCTGCGTAAATATTTAAGCTTTGCAGTGCTACATCAGGTAAACCAAATTTAAAGCGAATCATCTCGCCTTGCTCGGTTACACGCAAACCACCTTTTAGAGAGCCTGGTGGTTGTGAATGCAGTGCTTGTGCAGCGGGTGCACCACCACGACCTACTGTGCCACCACGTCCGTGGAATAAAACAAGCTCAATACCACGTGCATCAGCAAGTTGTACTAGTTTATCCATTGCTTCGTACTGCGCCCAACCTGCTGCCATCATGCCGGCATCTTTAGCTGAATCAGAGTAACCAATCATTACGTTTTGGGTGTTTTTAATGTGCCCGCGATACCAAACATTATCAAGCAATGTGGTAATTACATCACTGCCTGCGTTTAAATCGTCAAGTGTTTCAAAAAGCGGTGCTACTGGTAAATCAAAGCTGCAGCCGCTTTCTTTTAGCAATAGTTGTACCGCTAAAATATCTGACGCTGTGCGCGCCATCGAAATAATATACAACCCAAATGTGGCTTCGTCTTGCTTGGCAATCACATCAAAGGTATCAAGTACTTCTTGTACATCTGGGCTTGGTTGCCAATGTTTTGGAATTAGCGGTCTGCGCGAGTTAAGCTCTGCAAGTAAAAATGCTTGTTTGTCTTGCTCTTGCCATTGGTTATAGTCGCCTAAACCTAAGTAACGCGTCAGCTCAGAAAACACATCGCCGTGGCGAGACGAATCTTGGCGCACATCAAGTTTAGCTAAACGCAAACCAAAGCTATTTATACGATGCAGTAAATCAAGTAATAAGCCATCCGCAACTACTTTCATATTACACTTTAATAACGATCGATAGCACACTTCAACCGGGTGTTTAAGCTGATTAATATCAGTAATTAAATCTTGTGAATCGCTGCGCTTATTTTTAATTTTAGCGCCCAGGTTAGCCACGGTCTCTGCAACTTGGTTTTTAAGCTTTTTGATCACCGCTCTGTATGGTTCAAAGTCTTGACCTGCCAACTCAATAAGCTCATCACTGGCGTCTGACATAGATAGTTCAGCGCACAACGTTTTTAAATCTTGAATGTATAAGTTAAGTGCCATCCAACGACCATGATCAAGCACTTCTTTTGTTACCTGCGATGTTACAAATGGATTACCATCACGGTCTCCACCCATCCAAGATGTAAACTCAATTGGGCTGTAATCTATTGGTAACTCTAAACTGAGTTGGTCTTTAACATTTGCTGAAAATTCACGTAAAAAACGTGGTACCGCATGCCAAAGGCTATTTTCTATTACGGCATAGCCCCATTTAGCTTCATCTACTGGCGTTGGACGAGAGCGACGAATATCGTCGGTATGCCACGCTTGGCTAATCAGCTGTTCAATACGATTTAAAATATTGTCACGCTCTTGCACTAAGTTATCTTTTCGCTCTAATGATGCAAGGCAATCACTTAGTTCAACATGTTTATTGATGATAGTACGGCGCGTAACCTCGGTTGGGTGAGCAGTTAGTACTAAGTTTATGTGGAGTTTTGAGAGTGTTTCGGCCAAATGATTACTGTCTAGCTGGCCTTGTTCTGCTTTTGTAGCTAACGTTTTTAATGTTTGAGTGAGAGGGTTTTGTTGACCAAGGCCAACGTCATTAAAACGCGAAACGGTATGAAATTGCTCTGCTACATTAGCAAGGTTTAAAAAATGATTAAATGAACGGGCAACCGGTAAAAGCTCTTCGTCACTAAGCGCATGTAAAACTTCTATAAGCGCTTGTCTGTCGTCTTCGTTACCACTGCGAGATGATTTAGATAAAGCCCGAATTTCTTCTACTTTATCTAAAATAGCTTGGCCTTGAGCATCCTTAATAGTTTGTCCTAGTAATTGCCCAAGTAAATTTACATTACCTCGCAAGGCGGCATATTGTTCACTCATTTCTCATTCTCCTTTGTTTCGTAGGACACTATTAATATCATCATGAAGAGATATTTAATAGATCCATTTGCAATGTCTTGTCGTAAAAAAGTATATATAAAATAATCACAAAGAAATTACATGATCATTTTTTACGATGGAAACTGCCCTCTTTGCAGCACCGAAATGCAGCAACTAAAACACGCAGACTCTAAAAATCTAATTACGCTTGAAGATCTTAACGCGAGCGACTTTAGTGAACGCTACTCGTATATCGATAGAGACAAAGCAATGACTTACCTACAAGCTCAAAAACAATCAGGTGAAATGATTTACGGGCTTGATGTAACTTACGAGGCATGGAAAATAGTGGGTAAACACGGCTGGTTGAAAATTTTTCGCTTGCCAATAATTAGCTTTTTCGCTGACTGTGGATATGTGTTATTTGCAAAATACAGACATTCCCTTAGTAAAATTTTAATGCCAAACACAACGTGTTCTAATGGGCAATGCAGTTTAAAAAATAAGGGTAGTAAATGAAAACCATTGTTTTATTTGGCGCTAGTAGTGCGATTGCAAAAGCGTATGTTGAGCACTTAAATAACCATGCATCACAATTTAAGGTTCTGTGTGTCAGCTCAAGTGAATACAGCAGCGCCCCTACAAACACTGAATACTTTAGCACCGACTACAGCGCTCAAAGCTTGGCTATTTTTACCCAGCACTTAAAAGACACTCAAGCCGATTTACATCAAGTTATTATATTCAATGGTAAACTTCATAACACTCAACACATGCCCGAAAAAAAGTTAGAAGATTTAAACGCTGATTATTTTAACGAGTTACTAAATGCTAATACACTCACGCCGTTACTTTGTTTACAGAGCATATTGCCTCTATTAACCCACAAAACGCAGAGTACTATTACAGCATTGAGTGCGCGCGTAGGTAGCATAAACGACAATGAATTAGGTGGCTGGTATACCTATCGCGCATCTAAAGCGGCGCTTAACATGCTATTTAAAACGGCGGCTATTGAACTTGCTCGTCGTGCTAAAAACACCAAACTCATTTTGTTTCATCCAGGCACCACCGATACCGAACTCTCAAAGCCTTTTCAAAAAAACGTACCTGCAGGTAAGTTATTTACGCCTGAATTTGTAGCTGGGCAACTTTTTGAATTAACAAACAACAACCCTGATTTAAAACTTAACGGTGAACCTGCTTATTTAGACTGGCAAGGTTCAACCATACCGTGGTAAGGATTTTTAATGCATTTTACTAAAGCGCGAATAGGCGCACTTGAAAAACATACCCGTACTCACTTAATCAACTCTCTTTCGGGTTTTAAAAGCGCTAACTTAATTGGTACACAAGACTTACTTGGCAATACTAACTTGTCGATTGTAAGCTCAGTTATTCACCTTGGGGCTAACCCACCGTTAGTCGCAATGATTATGCGTCCTCATAGTGTGCCGCGTCATACGTTTGAAAATATTTTACAAACGGGGACTTACACCATTAATCAAGTGAATAAGTCGATTTATAAACAAGCTCATCAAACCTCAGCCCGTTACGATAAAGACGAATCTGAGTTTGATGCTACAGGCTTAACACCTGAATACTTAAACGACTTTGCAGCGCCTTTTGTAAAAGAAAGCCGCTTAAAATACTCGGTTAAATTTGTAGAAAACCAACATTTAGCCATCAATGGGACTGAGCTCGTTATTGGCGAAATTATTGATGTTTTTGTTGATAAAGCCGCGCTGCAAAGCGATGGTTTCCTAGATTTACAAGCAATAGAAACAGTGGCAGTAACTGGGCTCGATAGCTACCACACAAGTAATAAACTTACGCGTTTACCTTACGCTAAAAAATAATATGACCTTTTAAGAGGCTATTAATTTATAGCCTCTTATCGCATAACATTGAATTTTACCTTGGTATTAATCACACTAGCTAAAAATCCAAGGAGAAAAATATGACCACTATAGGCATAGGTACACAATCTAGCGAGCAAGCGTTGGCAAGCTTAAGCAATATGACGCACACGCTAACCCCTATTGCAGCTGACGAACATTTAGAGCGCATAGCCAAGGCGCAAGCGTATATGCTAGCTAACAACATAGATGCAATTTATTTAAACGCTGGCACCAACCTAACCTACTTTACAGGTATGAAATGGTACGCGAGCGAGCGCATGGTTGGCGCGATATTACCTGCCCTTGGTGAAGTACAATACATTGCACCTTATTTCGAAATTGGTTCACTAAACGGGTTTAAAGTAATAGAGGGGCCTATTCATGGGTGGCAAGAGCACGAAAATCCTTATGCACTTTTTGTCGAAGTATTAAAAAAGTTAAACATTGATGAAAACGCAACCATTGGCATTGATGAAAGCGCACAGTTTTTTATATTCGACGGCATTAATAAAGCGCAAACGGGTTTAACCCTCATAAACGCCCAACCTGTAACGGCGCATTGCCGTATGCATAAGTCAGTTCATGAGCTTAGCTTAATGCAGCGCGCGATGGACATGACCTTAGCCGTACATCAAGCCACAGCAAGCATGCTTTATGAAGGAATAACCACCACCGAAGTAGAAGCCTTTATCAAGCAAGCACACCAAAAAGTAGGTGCACCGGGTAACTATTTTTGTATTGTTTTATTTGGTGTTGCAACGTCTTTCCCGCACGGTGTTAAAGACGCCCAAGTACTTAAAAAAGGCGATATGGTACTAATTGATACCGGCTGTAAAGTACACGATTACTTATCAGATATAACCCGTACCTATGTATTTGGTGAACCAACAATGCGCCAACGCATGTTTTGGGATCATGAAAAAGCAGCGCAAATGGCGGCGTTTAGTGCAGCAAAAATTGGTGCTACCTGCGAAGACGTAGACGCTGGCGCACGGACTTATTTAGCGGCGCAAGGATTAGGCCCGCAGTATCAAACACCGGGTTGCCCGCATCGAACGGGTCATGGCATTGGGCTAGACATTCACGAATGGCCATACTTAGTTGGTGGTGATAAAACCCCACTTGCCACAGGCATGTGCTTTAGTAACGAGCCAATGTTAGTTATACCTGATGAATTTGGCGTGCGCCTAGAAGATCATTTTTACATGACCGACAACGGCCCTCATTGGTTTACTGAGCCTAGCCATAGTATTGACGACCCATTTGGGCTTAACGCTTAATACCTTCTAAAAGAGCAGCTGTTTAGCTGCTCTTTTTAGTTTGGTATTGATAAAGCTAAATTAATCCCAATATCCTTTTTTATACTTAGTTATAAGCAATCCTCAAAAGGATAAATATGAAAAACTTTAAAATTGATATCGTTTCAGACGTAATGTGCCCTTGGTGTGTAGTGGGTTATAAAAACCTAGAAACTGCACTAGAGCAACTTAAAGACGAAATGAGCGCAGATATTACGTGGCATCCTTTTGAACTAAATCCAGATATGCCAATTGAAGGTCAGGATTTAAACGAACATTTAATGCAAAAGTACAACCTAACAGAAGAGCAAGGCGACGAAAATCGTAAAAACATGTTCGAAGCAGGTCAACGTGCTGGGTTTACGTTTAATTTTGATGGCAAACGCATCATGATCAACAGCTTTGATTTGCATCGTTTATTAATGTGGGCACGTGAAGAAGGTAAGCAAACCGAGTTAAAACTCGCCTTTTTTGAAGCGCACTTCACTGATTTAAAATACTTAAATCAAGAAGAAGCACTGCTCGACGTTGTTGAAAAAGTAGGTCTTGATAAAGAAACTGCGCGCAGTATCCTACATTCAGACAAATACGTTCAAGACGTACGCCAAGAGCAAGACAACTTTAAACAGATGGGTATTACTTCTGTCCCTACATTTATCATAAACGATAAATATGCACTTACTGGCGGACAACCAAGCGACTCATTCATTCAAGCACTAAAACAAATTAGTGAAGAAGAAGCGAAGCAAGAAGCTTAGTTAGCTAGGAAAAATTAAAGGCTGCAATATGCAGCCTCTTAGCCTAGTTTAAATAAATGGTTATACACCGCAATCCGCCTTATACAATTAACTCGTAGCCAAACGAGGCTGATTTAAGCATATTCAAACTCTTTATAAATCAGCCACTTTGGAAGGTAGGGAGTGTCGGGCACTTGCCAACCATGTTTATCATAGGCAAGGCTAGCCACTGCGCTTATTAGCAGAGCTACATCGCCTTCCCACGTAACTGCGCCCTCTGGTGGATCATTGTAGAATGTATAATGTAATTCAATAGCCTTATAGATTGCCCGTTTATAATGAGCTTCATCGTTTGATAAAAGCGCTACCCACACATCCAAATAAGGCAAGAAAAGCTTGTTCACATAAGGCGCTCTAAATTCATCAACATGCTCAGGGCCTGATTTCTCCATTACTTCACGCAATAACTCAGTTTGGTCCATATCTTGTACAAAAATATTGCGCACAAAATTAAACAGCGCAACGTTAAACGGCTCGTTAAACTCCAACCAATCTTCTTCGCACCGACAGATTAACTTAGCCGTATCAGTATCTCTTAAGCAAAGCGCTAAACTCAATTGCACTAACCAATTATCAACAAACCAGCAGGGTCAGGTCTTGTATCTTAGGTGTCACCTTAGATATACCCACCATAGGCTGTGGCAAGAGCAAGTTATTAGGTGAGTTTAAAGAACTTGCAAAACACCGTGGCTCAACGTCTGATTTAATAGATGACAACAAGATTATTGGCAAAGTGCTACGTACGCAAGATAATATCAAACCTGTTTATGTATCCATTGGCCATAAAGTATCACTAGATACTGCAGTTGAGTGGATATTAAAACTAGCGTCTAAATATCGACTCCCAGAAACCACTCGTCAAGCAGACCAATTGGTTAATAAAACTTTAAAAGAACATAGAGAAAAGACTTATGAAAAACCATAAGTCTCACATACTCATTAATAAGTTTTATTTTCGTATGAAATATTTACCTTCTTAAAATTATCATTTCGAAAAGCAATGACTTCATCTAGCGTTAAATTAACTAAATGGTGAAAGCTTAGTTCTTCTAGCTCCAGCCAAGCATGTTTGTTAAGCCCATATAAAATATTCCTGCTAATATTTGAGACAAAAAGCGTATTAACTGGGAATTCTAACAGCGACGGCAGTAATTCTGTAAATTTTATATCCGTTACGTCTTGTAAGCTAAGTTCTATAACATTATCAGAAGGCAATTTTTTTATATCGTTAAAGCTAGTAATTTTTAGCGGTGAATTACCAACAGCAGCATTCAAACAAAAAATATCGTCAATACTTTTATAGATATATATACCACGAAGCCTGTTTTCTTTACTAAAAGCTAACTTTAAACTTCTTTTATCCTCTGATTGAAACCTAGCTTCATAATAAGATAACACTGAAGGCTCATTCCATTCATATTCATACTGAATAGGGCCAACGTCATAAAATAATTCAGAGTAGCAATCATGTTTTTGAAAGTGTTGTGCTATTGCATCAGCAATCCATCCATTAACGATGCAGCGTACATCACACACCCAACCGTAAGCAGTCTCATATACAACACCATTGAAAGGTTTGCCTTTGTGAACAAGCTGAAAATTTCCATCCCATTCTTGATCAATGGCTGCATCTAAAAGCTCAAGCCCTTTAATGTCTATAAAAGGAAAATCGTAATCACCCAATATTTGACCATTAAAAAATTGCTTTTTGCTAACAACAATCCCCCTTTCAGCGAAAATAGCCACGCCCGTAAAGGGCGCTCCTTTGAAAAAGTAGGTATTATCTTGATTCACTAGCGCATCAAACACAACAAGTGGTGGAGCTTCACATTTCATTAATCAACTCTTCCTGTAAGAATTTCAAACTTTTGTAATATACCAGAACAATTCATACAAGCAGGGAAATTTGTTCCTGCGTCATCGCCTTTTAACCTCACAGTTGCAATCGAAATATCTGAAAAGCTAACTGTGGGGTTCTCTTTTAATATTTTATTTACTGATCGAACTTCAGCATGAAGCCCAGGTGCACCAGCTCTTCCATGAGGTATTTGAATTTTATGTTTATAAGCAAAATCTAAATATGATTCTATTTCTGTAATTAATCGTGCACACTAGCAGGGTCAGGTCTTGTATCTTGCCTTTTACTACAAAACGCAAGAAGAAAGACCTGACCCTATTATTTTCAATATGAAAAACTTTAAAATTGATATCGTTTCAGACGTAATGTGCCCTTGGTGTGTAGTGGGTTATAAAAACCTAGAAACTGCACTAGAGCAACTCAAAGACGAAATGAGCGCAGATATTACGTGGCATCCTTTTGAACTAAACCCAGATATGCCAATTGAAGGTCAAGACTTAAACGAACATTTAATGCAAAAGTACAACCTAAGTGAAGATCAAGGCGACGAAAATCGTAAAAACATGTTCGAAGCCGGTCAGCGTACTGGGTTTACCTTTAATTTTGATGGCAAACGCATCATGATCAACAGCTTTGATTTGCATCGTTTATTAATGTGGGCACGTGAAGAAGGTAAGCAAACGAAGCTAAAACTCGCCTTTTTTGAAGCGCACTTCACAGATTTAAAATACTTAAACCAAGAAGAAGCGTTGCTCGACGTTGTTGAAAAAGTGGGTCTTGATAAAGAAACTGCACGCGGTATCCTACATTCAGACAAATACTTACAAGACGTAAGCCAAGAGCAAGACAACTTTAAACAGATGGGTATTACGTCAGTACCTACGTTTATCATAAACGATAAGTATGCACTTACTGGCGGACAACCAAGCGATTCGTTTATTCAAGCACTAAAACAAATTAGTGAAGAAGAAGCCAAGCAAGACGCTTAATACACAAATAAAGTTTAAAATTAAGAAAGGCTGCCCAATGCAGCCTTATTTCATTTAAAGGTCCAGCGTAAATTCACGCTTTACTATCTATGTAAGCCGATTTTTTTATAAGCTTTCATCACAAACCTCTTCCAATAAAACCTTATCACCTGCGCTACTATAAAAGCGCTGGCACTAAACGTGCATTGTCTATTATGTGTCCTTAGAGAGTGTGCTGCGCGCTATTTTGTTTCAAGTGCCACGTAAATATTACAAGGTGCTATTAACTTCTTTCATACCGCTATTCACTCTCACTATTACTTAAGGGTTAACTAGTAACTAAATACGCATAAGGAGCAAGCATGGCTAAGTCAGCAACATTATACAGAATGGTAACCGATGAGCATATTTGCCCATTTGGACTCAAATCAAAAGATTTACTGAGGCGAAAGGGCTATAAGGTAGATGATAAACCACTGACTTCGCGCGAAGAAACCGATGCATTTCAACAAAAACACAATGTTGATACCACACCTCAAACATTTATCGATAACGAACGCATTGGCGGATATGATGATTTGCGCGCTTACTTTAATAAATCAGAGCCAGGCCAACAAGGTACAACTTATACCCCCGTTACGGCCATTTTTGCTGTCACGTTATTACTTGCCTTTGCATTTAGCTACTCGACTGGCTTTGCACTTTTTTCTATGCATACAGTTATGCTGTTTGTCGCGCTAACAATGGGCGTACTGGCTATTCAAAAATTACGCAACTTATACAGCTTTAGTAATTCTTTTATAACCTATGATTTATTTGCTATGAAAGTAGTTAGGTATGCTTATGTGTATCCATTTTTAGAAGCATTTGTCAGTATAGGCATGATTGCAGGGCTTTCAGCTTATGTTGTTGCACCAATTTCTTTATTTATTGGAGGAGTTGGAGCCGTGTCGGTGATTAAGGCTGTTTACATAGACAAACGAGAGCTTAAGTGTGCCTGCGTTGGCGGTGATAGTAATGTACCGCTGGGGTTTGTCTCTCTGACCGAAAACCTGTTTATGATTGCTGCAGGTATTTGGATGTTGATTAAATAAAAAACTGAATACTAAACAGGCTGCAGTGTACAGCCTTTTTAGTATTTGTCAGCGAGCTTATTAAGTACGATAAAGTACTTTAATTACATGCCAGCCAAATTTTGTTTTAACTAGGTGGGGCTCTAAAATTGCGCCTTTAAACGCAATTTTGTCAAACTGTGGGACCATTTGGCCGCGTCTAAATTCACCTAAGTCTCCGCCTTTTTTCCCCGATGGGCATGACGAATACTTTTTAGCTAAGGTCTGAAACTTTGCACCTTTACCCAATTGCTTAATAATATCTTCTGCAATTTCTTTGTGCTTAACCAAAATGTGAAGTGCGTGTGCTGTATTTGCCATCAAAAAAGCCTTTTATACCGTTAGCTAAAATTAAACGCGGCGATTTTAACACAACCTCATAAACCTAGCATCTACTTATACTGCAGTGTATTAACGCCTAATTTATAAATAATGTTTAGTATTATCTGGGTTGGGAATTCTGCAATACTGATATTTTCCAAATAAGGTATAGCGGTTTAAAGCAACCCTATCGTATAACCAATTATTAAAACTATTTGGCAAAATACTAAATACGTTTGCTAGCTTGTATGGGTAACCTAGCTGCTTAACAACATTAAAAAAAGCATGGCTTTGTGTAAATGCTTTACCATTTTCAACAAGCACCATTGAGGCATATTCAGTTGTTGAAAAACCAAAATGCGTTAACAGCAATTCCCCTTTTGGAGATTGCACGCTGCATAATTTAAAAATAGTATTTTTATCGTGAGCAATAATAAAATTACACCACGCGCTGCACAGCTTACATTGCGCATCAAATAATATAATTTTTTGATTTTGCATGAGTGCTGCTGCATCATCGCTCATAACACTTTCCTTAAATTAAGTACTAAATTACTGTTGCACCGGCTTTTTTTGTAACTTGCGCTGCAAAGTACGCCTATGCATATTAAGTTGCCGCGCGGTAACCGACACATTGCCATTATTGCTGTGCAGTACTTGTTGAATATGCTCCCACTCTAAGCGCTCCGGCGACATAACCGCATCATCAATAACATTCGATGCCAATGCCACAGGCTCGGTGTTAAGCGCTTTTAATAATGTTGCCATATCAACCGGCTTAGTAAGGTAATCGTTTGCACCTAACCGCATTGCCTCTACTGCGGTTGCAATACTTGCAAACCCAGTTAGTAAAACAATATGAGTTTGGGGGAGCAAACTACGCAGCGGCTTTATTAGTGTCAGTCCGTTATCGTCGCCTAGTTTCATGTCTAATAAAACAAAGTCGGGTAATAATTTACGCGCAGCAAGTAACGCATCACTTTGGTTATGCGCCACCTCACAGGTAAAGCTTTGTTTAGTTAAGCGCCTTGCCAGTGTGCTGGCTAAATTTATGTCGTCTTCAATTATAAGTAACTTCATGAGGCGTTATTCTCAGTGTTTACAATAGCAAGTTTAACTTTGGCGACAGCGCCGCCATCTGCATGGTTAAACAAGGTAAGTGAGCCATTTAAACGCTCAAAAGTAACGTTTGATAAAAGCACAGCAAGCCCCATTCCTTGATCGCTTGGCATAAGTTGCCCGCCCAGTTCTGCTAATTGCGATGATGAAAAGCCAGGGCCAAAATCGCGAATTAACAAGTAAACGCATTCACTATGTAAGTTATCTTGCTGCCAACTCAGCTCTAATTGAGTTTGACCTTGTTTTTGATTAGCGAGCGCGGCGTTTTGCAATAAATTTAAAATAGCAGGCAATAACATCGCATCACTTATCAATGTTGCTGCAATAGGTGGCGTAATCCAGTTAATGTGCTGATCAGGGTATTGTAGTAAAAGTGTGTCTGTAATTTGTGTTTGCAGTTGCTTTACGGTGGTATGCTCTTGCGAATTTTTAAGGCGTAATTGCTCTGAGAGTTTTCTAAAGTCGTTAAGTTGCGTACTACACTGAGTAAGCGGCGCTTGCATGTGCTTAACAATGGGGTTGTTTGGTTGCTCTTCTAATAACTCTTCAAACAATAGCTGTAAATTTGCAATTGGGGTCGCTAGTTGATGGGTTATTTGTGCAGCGGCCCCATCAAGGGTAACAAGCTGTTCATTACGTAATTGTTTTTCACGCACGTTTGCAATAATTCGCTCTCGCTCTTTAAGTGCCCTGCTCATTGCGCCAATAACAAGTGCGATTACGCTGGCACTTAAAACAAAATTGACCCACATGCCAATAAAGTGACCACTCATATTCATTTGATGCATATTGTGATCGGGCATCTTTATCAGTAGCAAACTGTATGAGGCAATGGCTAATACTGCAATATAAGCTAATCCTTTTTCTCGCAGCGTAACAGCTGCGATCATTATCGGGAGCAATAACAGTGATACAAATGCATTAGTTGCACCGCCACTTAGTGAGAGCAAAACCGTTAAAAATAATACATCAGCGGTTAACTGCATCAACATACCCAAAGGTTTAGCGCGGCTTACATTACGATAGGCAAACAGGCTAATAAGCTGAAACACAGCCTCAACGGCAATAACAACCAGTAATGGCAGTAATGCAATTTGATGTTCTAGTAAAAAATAAACGCTAAGCACCGCAATTAATTGCACGGCAATAGCGCCGCTTCGCAGCATTAATAATCGACTAATGGTGGGGTCGGTACGCATTAACAAGAGGTTATTGCCCAATCAAATGTTTAATAAGGTTATTTTAACGGTTATGTGATTTTTAATCATCATCCATCGAAATTGAAAACGGTGCACAAGGCGTTCCTTGATGAAACACCATTTGCCATTGCTCACCTTGCTTACGCCAAAGCGACATACGCAATGAATAATTAAATTCAGCGCGAGCAGAGCGCCTATAAGCGGCTTGATAACTAAGTTGCACTACATCATCGCTCAGCATTCGGCCCTTAAAATGCTGATTATAAAACTGTGGCACAACCTCGGTAGGTAAGCGGGTAAGTACTTGGTATTTATTAAATGTAGTGCCGTTGGCAGCAATTTCGATAAATTCATCATCGAGTAAAGCATCTAATGCGCGCTCAGATTGGCGAACTTCTGGGTCGAGTAACTGGCGCTCAGCGTCAATTAAATGATTAAACAACGA
The DNA here is from genome assembly GCF_014077565.1 of Pseudoalteromonas sp. 5Ae-yellow. Classification (NCBI taxonomy): domain Bacteria; kingdom Pseudomonadati; phylum Pseudomonadota; class Gammaproteobacteria; order Alteromonadales; family Pseudoalteromonadaceae; genus Pseudoalteromonas; species Pseudoalteromonas sp. 5Ae-yellow. Next base: position 46,451 of record NZ_JACGWD010000009.1, on the reverse strand, counting down.
CACTTTTATTTTGCTGTTCATAACCTTCCCTATTGTTTATAAACTTGCCCGGCTTTCATAACAAATTGCACGTTTTTAAGTACGTCGATATTTTTAAGTGGTGAGCCATTCACACTGATAATATCTGCTTGTTTACCAACACTCAAGTCGCCAATGAGTGCGCTTTTTCCAAGCAGTTTAGCTGCATGTATGGTTGCTGATTTAATAGCTTGGGCTTCGCTCATACCATTGTTTACCATTAAACTAAATTCGTTAGCATTGAGGCCATGACGCGACACCCCAGAATCTGTTCCAAAAGCTATATTAACCTTATTTTTCAGTGCAAGTTTAAACGAAGCCTGCATTTTTGGAGTCACTTCACGCACTTTGTCGGCTATTGCCGGTGGCATATTTGGATTTGTTAGCACCTCTTCACTTACCGTTGCACCCGCTAAAAGCGTCGGTACTAAATAAGCTCCCGTTTTTTTAAATAACTTTATTGCCTCTTTATCTAAATAAGAGCCATGCTCAATAGAATCTACACTGGCTTTTAAGGCCGCTTTTATACCTTGTGTACCGTGCGCATGCGCTGTAACTTTACGCCCTAAGTGGTGAGCAGTATCAACAATTGCAATCAGCTCTGCATCTGTAAGTTGTTGGTTAACCCGTGCGGCGGTATTACTCAATACTCCACCTGTGGCAGTAATTTTAATTACATCAGCGCCACTTTTTATTACCTCGCGTACCGCACGGCTACAATCATCCGCGCCATTACAAATACCAATCCCACCTGTAACCGCATCTGTAATATCTTTTCGATAACCGTGCATATCTGCGTGTCCACCGGTAGGCGATATTGTATTACCCGCTGCAAAAATACGAGGGCCGTTAATATCATTTCTCTCGATAGCGCGTTTTAGCGGAAATATAACTTTATGATCGCTACCTAAATCTCGCACTGATGTAAAACCCGCATCGAGCGTACGTTGCAAATATTTAATTGAGCGCAAAGCATAATCGGCATCATATTCTGTTGCCCAGCGGTGAGGGTTTGCTTTAGCATCTCGCTCAAACGTAACGTGAACATGCATATCAATAAGACCAGGCATTACAAATTGATTTTTAAGATTGATAATATCGGCATCAGATAGGTTAAGTTCTGCTTTTGTGAGATAGCCGTCTTCAATGGCTGTTATTGTATTATCTGTTATGACTAACGTTTGCTCTGTTTTTACTTTTTGCTCCTCGAATGCAAGTAAACTGCCCGCATATATAATTTTATGCTGTTGAGCAAAAGCCCCATTTGTTATTAGTGCCAGCGTTATTGCAGTGAATGTTGTTATTAGTGTTGTTTTCATACTTGCTCCTTTTTTATACTAGCATTACCTTAAATAACCTGTAATTGCGAATATTTACGATGCAAAGCATGCTATAAACTAGTCTTGAAAGCCGTTTTTTGGTATAACTCCCCCATTAGTAACACATGTCAGACCACCTTAAGAGAACATACTATGCCTTACGCACATATCACTGGTTGGGGTAAATGCATTCCACCAGCAAGCATTAGCAACGATGAAATTAGTGAAATAGTTGATACCACCGACGAGTGGATAACCACGCGTACTGGCATTAAATCTCGCCGAGTGAGTCATGTAAGTACCGCTGAGCTGGCAACCGTTGCAGCTAAGCATGCTATTGCGTGCGCAGGCATTGATCCTAAAGATATTGATTTAGTGATATTAGCAACCTGTACACCTTCTACTGTTGTGGCAAATACCGCCTCACAAGTGCAAAAAAATATTGGTGCAACAGGCGCTGCCGCAATGGATACAAACGCGGCATGTTCGGGCTTTTTATATGCGTTGCAAGCTGCTACAGCACAAATTCAAGCGGGTATGATTAAAAAAGCAGTCGTTATTGCCGCTGAACGTATGACCTGGTATGTAAACTGGGCACGTCGCGACAGCGCTGTTTTATTTGGTGATGGCGCAGGTGCAGTAATACTTGAAGCTGCCGATACGCCTGCTGGTTTACTTGGTACCAAAACCGGTTGTGACAGCGAAGACCGCGATATTTTACACATCACCAACTTTGGTAGCGATTTAAATAAGTATGAGCCAATTGGTCCTTCTGATTTATTATTTGAAGGTCGTGAAATTTTTAAACGTGCTGTAAAAGGTATGAGTGAAGCCTGCGACGACGTACTACAACAGGCCAACTTAAGCCTTGACGACATTAATGTACTCGTTCCACACCAAGCTAACTTACGTATTATTCAGGCTATTCAGCATCGCTTAAAAGTACCTGACGAAAAAGTAATGGTTAACATTGGTGACTATGGTAATACCTCTGCTGCGACTATTGCTATTGCGTTATGTGAAGCGGTTGAGCAAGGGTTAATTAAACCGCATTCAAACATTATGTCTGCAGCATTTGGTGCAGGCCTTACGTGGGCTGCAAGTTACATAAAATGGGGCGAACGTGTAACGCCTATTAGTGTAAGCGATGCTGCTTTACCACCGTGTGATAAAACTGGTTTAGAGCTTGTAGCACCGGCCGTTAAAGCATGTAAAGAAGCAGAGCAAAGCTAACACAACATGTAGTAAGCCACATATAAAATGCACTTATTTAAGTGCGTTTTTGCTTTTTAAGGAATTAAATTTGAAACTTTTAGGTATTCATCACGCTGCTATAATTTGTAGTGACTATGCACGTTCTAAACACTTTTATAGCAATGTACTTAAACTTAACGTTATTAATGAGCACTTTAGAGCTGATCGTAATTCATATAAATTAGATTTAGCCATGCCCGATGGTAGCCAAATAGAGCTATTTTCGTTTGATGGTTCGCCCGAAAGACCCAGCTATCCAGAAGCACAAGGCTTAAGACATTTAGCTTTTAAGGTAGCGGATGTACAGATTGCAAAAACGTATTTAGAGTCGTGCGATGTAAACGTTGAGGATATTAGAGTGGATGAAATAACCGGCAAAAAGTTTACCTTTTTTTCCGATCCAGATAACTTGCCACTTGAGCTTTATGAGGTTTAAAGCTCATAAAGCTCAAGTTCTTACTATTGAATCAAAAACTTACTTATTAAAACGATTTTGTAAGTAGTTAAATACAGCACGAATACCTAATGCTTCACCACCCGTTGGACGACCTGGTAATGCACGTAAGTTCCATGCCATTACATCAAAGTGTACCCACGGTGTTGTTGGTTCAACAAATTCTTTTAAGTAAAGCGCTGCGGTAATAGCACCACCAAACGGTGTGCTTGCGCAATTTGCCATATCAGCTACATCACTTTTTAGTAAGCTTTTGTATTGCTCAAACAACGGAAGTTGCCAAACAGGGTCATGTACACTTAAACCGGCGTCAATAATCCCATTTGCTACATCGCGCTCTGTTGAGAAAAAGCCCGGAAGCTCCGTGCCCAGTGCAACACGACATGCACCCGTGAGGGTAGCAAAATCAATAATTAGCTCAGGATTATCGTTTTGCGCTTCGCTTAATGCATCACACAATACTAAGCGGCCTTCAGCGTCTGTATTATCAATTTCGACCATAATACCTTTGCGCGTTTTAATAACATCGCCTGGGCGAAATGCATTGCGCGATACTGCATTTTCAACAGCAGGTACAAGCACTCGTAATCTAATTGGTAAGTTAGCTGCCATAATAAGCTGTGCTAGTGCAATTACGTGCGCCGCGCCGCCCATGTCTTTTTTCATGTTACGCATGCCAGAGCTTGGTTTTAAATCAAGTCCGCCTGAGTCAAAACATACGCCCTTACCTACTAGTGTAATTAATGGAGCATCTGTTGCGCCCCATTTTAAATCAAGTAAACGCGGTTTATTTTCGCTTGCACGACCCACCATGTGAATAGTCGGGTAGTTTTGCTCTAGTAACTCATCGCCAATCCACTGTGAAAATTCGCCATTGTAAGTTGCAGCTAAATCTTCCATTACTTGCGATAAATGTTGCGGCATCATGTCTACCGCTGGTGTATTAACTAAATCACGTGCAAGTGTAATGGCATCAGCTTGTTGGCTAATACGCTCAAACAACGCTTTATCGCTAATGGCTAATTGCGCTTTTGCTGTTGGTTTTTCTTTATATTCACTAAATTCGTAACCACCAAGCACAAACCCTAAAGCAACTTGCTCTACAAAAGCGCTCTCGCCTTGAATTTGATAAGTACCAGTAGGAAGTGTATTTGCTAAATTACCCGCAGCCCAAAAATCATCGCTACTTTGCATTAAACAAAATACCTGGCTTAACTCGCCCGTTTTAGCATCAGGAATTAAAGCAACACCTTGCTTTTCAAAACCTGTATTAGTTAACCAATTTTGTATAAATGCAGGCTGCTGTGCTTGCCAGTCAGATAATTCGTTTTTAAGAATAAAAGATAAAGGAATACCAGAAGATGTATGACGTAGTAATGCACTCATTAAAAAGCTCATATAATATAAAAATGGTACTTAAGAGCATATCAATAAGCGCACCTAAAAGGTATCGCTAATTTGAAGGGATTTTAGCTACTTTTTTAAGCTATTTTTGGATTCTTGCTTTTGATTTTCTTGATCTATTTTAGCATCAAGTTCTTTAATTGATTTGTTCATATTAAACGAACTTGGCAGTACATCAACTCCCACTAAACTCCCTAATTTAACAACTAAAGGAATTGTAAGCGGGGCAAAAGGTAATACTGCAAACACACCAAGCCCTAACCCTTTTAAAATATCAACAAATTGCTCATTTGCGCGCTTTAACTCCTCTTTACTTGTTTGGCCTTGAGTGTAGCGCCTATAAATAGAGAGCATTTCTTTGGTTTCTTGTTTTTCTTGCGCAAGTGCAATTTTAAGCGCCACCATAGCACGGCGAAAACGCAGCTGTTGGCGTTTTTTACTAATTTTAACTACCCGCCAAGGTGCACGGTGAATAACTTTATATAATCGCATAACTTTTATTTTCACACAGCAGCACGGGTTCACAAAGAATAATTTACTTACAACATCCTTTAACTTATCCTTTGCACCAAATTAGTATTAAATACATACAACAACACTGAATATGACAAACCAACTACCGCAAAAACCTGAAAAACCAAAATCTGATGAATGTTGTGGTGGTGGCAGTTGCTGCCCCTGCGTGTGGGATGAATATAAAGAAAAATTAGCAACTTGGCGATGCGCACAAAACATTGAAAACCCCACCAAAAAGAAACAAATAAATAACATTTAAATACTGATAACGCATTAATTTTCCTCTCAACAACCCTATTTTCACTTATTTAGTTAATTTTAGCTTTACTTTGCACCATTGTTGCATTTTTTCTTAAATTGAATCTTTTTGTTATCAAATGGTTAATTGGTAATTGCCCTTCCAGTTTTTTACCTATAGTCTGTAAATAGGACTTCACAAAAAGTAAGCTTAATTGATTAGGCTTTTGAGCTAAACCCTCAAACTTATGTGAAACAAAAAATTAAGTAAAAAATAAATGATGTGAAATTAGCATCAAAAATAAGAATTATTCTAACTGGGGAAAATTAGAATGAAATTAAAAAATAATGCGCTAAACCAAGCAATCAAATTTGCTTTAGCTACAACCACTGCAGGGTTGTTTTTTTCGGGTTCTGCTATTGCAGCAGACGAGCAACAGCAAACTAAAGTAAATAAAAACGTAGAGAAAATTGCCGTAGTAGGTACGCGTTCAGCTCCTCGTTCAATAGGTGACTCACCGGTTCCAATCGACATTATTGGCGGCGAAGAGCTTGAAAAGTCAGGTAACACTGACATGCTTGAACTTTTAAAAGGTGCAGTACCATCGTTTAACGTACACCAAAACCCTATCAGTGATGCGGCTTCTCTTGTTCGTCCAGCTAACTTACGTGGTTTACCGTCAGACAGCACATTGGTTCTTTTAAACGGCAAACGTCGTCACCGTGCTTCTGTAATCGCATTTTTAGGCGGTGGTATTAACGATGGCGCGCAAGGCGCAGATATTTCAGTTATTCCAAGCATTGCGATTAAACAAGTAGAAGTACTTCGCGATGGCGCGGCTGCGCAGTATGGTTCTGATGCAATCGCCGGTGTAATGAATTTCCAACTAAAAGACGCTTCAGAAGGTGGTAAATTAGAAATCCGCCATGGTCAATTTTATGAAGGTGATGGCGATACAACACAAGTGTCGGGTAACGTAGGTTTACCGTTTACCGACAATGGTTTTGCTAATTTAAGCTTTCAATATAAAACAGCTGATGCAACAAGTCGTTCAGTTCAACGTGCCGATGCCGCAGCACTTTCAGCTGCAGGTGTGCCTGATGTATCTTCTCTTGCACAAGTATGGGGCGCACCAGAAGTAGATGACGATATTACTATTTTTGGTAATGTGGGTTTAGAGCTAACAAACGACTCTGAATTTTACATGTTTGGTAACTACTCTGAACGTGATGTACGTGGCGGTTTTTATTACCGTAACCCGCAAACACGTTCTGGTGTTTACTCAAATGATGGTGGCGAAACATTACTTGTTGCCGACACAACACCTGATATGAGCGCTAACTGTCCAACTATCACAATAACAGACGGCAATGTACTAGATGATCCTGCTTACATAAATGGTGTAGCAAACAACCCAGATTGTTTTGCCTTTAATGAGATGCTTCTAGGTGGTTTTACACCTAACTTTGGCGGCAACATTACTGATACTTCTTTAACTATTGGTACTAAAGGTCGATTCACTGGTGGCTTCTTAAAAGATACTTACTATGACTTAAGCGGCACTGTAGGTTTAAATGAATCACGTTACTTTATTTACGACACGGTTAATGCCTCTTTAGGTGCAGATACGCCACGTGACTTTAGCCCAGGTAAATACGAACAGCTAGAGAAAAACTTTAACTTTGATTTATCAAAGGGTGTCGACTTTGGTTTAGCATATGATGTAAACATTGCCGGTGGTTTTGAATGGCATGAAGAAACATTCACTATCGTCTCTGGTGATGAAGAATCTTACACTGCAGGCCCTTTAACAGCACAAGGTTTTGGTATTGGCTCTAACGGCTTTCCTGGTTTTAAACCATCACAAGCAGGTGAATTTTCTCGCCGTAACTATGCAGCATATGTTGATGTTGAAGCACCGTTTACTGAAGACTTCTTAATGGGCGTAGCACTTCGATTTGAAGACTACGACAGCTTTGGCACTACCACTAACTACAAAGTAATGGCTCAATACCATTTAACTGAAGATTTAAATATTCGTGGCTCTGTAAGCAGTGGTTTCCGTGCACCAACGGTTGGTCAAGCTAACGTAAGTAATGTACAAACAAGTTTAGATGGCGGTGTATTACAAGATTCAGCGCTTCTTCCACCAACAAACCCAATTGCAGTGCAATTAGGTGGTACAGAGCTTGAGCCGGAAGAATCACAAAGTTATACGCTTGGTGCTGTATACACAATTGGCGAATTATTTTTAACGCTTGATTACTACAACATCCAAGTAGATGACCGTATTAGCCAATCAGATAAAATCAACTTAAGCCAAGCAGACAAAGATACCCTTGCAGCAGCAGGAGTACCTAATGTACAAGGTCTTGCTCAGGTAAGCTTTTTTACAAACGACTTTGACACAACAACACAAGGTATCGATTTAGTTGCAAACTATACAGCTGAATTAATGGGCGGTAGCTCTACATTTAGCCTTGCATATAACTGGAATGATACTGAAGTAACTAAATTTAGTGAAATTACAGGTGCGTTTAAAGTTAAGCGTTTAGAAGAAGATTTACCTAATCATCGTGCAACGTTCACATTGTCTCAACAATGGGAATCAGTTTCTGCATTTGCTCGTGCAAACTACTACGGCGAATACCAAGGTGTTCACGTTGATTATGATGCAACAGCTAAAACAGCAGATGCTGCAGTCACTATTGATGCTGAAGTAACTTACTTCTTAAATGAATCAGTTAGCTTCTCAGTAGGTGCTCAAAACTTATTCGACCAAGATGCTGAAAAACTTGATTTTGCAGATGCAACGGGCATCCCTAATAACAACTGGGGTGGTCAGTTCTACGAAACATCTCCGTTTGGTATTAACGGTGGCTTTTACTACGCTAAAGCAACATATACTTTTTAAACTATTTTCATGAAGAACCAAAGGCGAAATGTTAAAGACATTTCGCCTTTTTAATTTTATAGTTAATAAAAATAATAATGAACAATACCAATTGCATTGAATAAGTGTTCTATTATAGCGCTCAGAAAATAGCGTAATAACAAGGCGAAAACTATGATATATAGTTGCTCTATATGAATAATTTTTAACGCAGTGAGTACGCTATTTAATGCGATAGAATGATTATTTTTTTAATAAAATTGGTATAACTATGCTACTTGAAAAAGCCAACCAACTACTGCAACAAAATAAACTCAAAGAAGCTGAGTTTCATTTTAAAACGCTATTAAATAGTAACCCTGAAAATGGTGAGGCTTTATTTGGCTTAGGCAGAATTGCCTTACGACTAGAACGTTACGACGCTGCTGTATACCTACTCCAAAAAGCCTGTGAGCGCTTGCCTCATATGCTTGAACCATTACATGCCCTTGCTGATGCATTTAACGGTGTTCATTCGCCAAACGATGCACTAACGGTGCTTGAATACGCAAAAAAATTAGCAAGTCATAACCCAGAGCCTCATTATTACTTAGCACAGCACTATTTAACACATGGCGAGTTAGATAAAGCTCATACAACCTTTGCTCATGCACTCAGTATTGGGGTATACCCTGTAACAGCTTATATTTTATTTGAACTTGTGCAGTTAGGTCGCTTTGATAATGAGCATAATTATGTAAGTAATTTGCACCACTTATTAACTCAAACGAGTAATTTACGTTTAAAAATGGTGTGTTACTACGCATTAGCAAACAGTTACGATGCACTTGAGGATACCGAGCAAGCATTTAATTATTTTATATTGGCGAATAAATTACAAAAAAAATTAAGTGAATTTAACACTAAAGATTTAACCCCTTTTTACGATGAAATAATAAAATACAACACCGAGGAGTTTATAGCCTCTGCCGATAAAAAGTTTACGGGTAATATCACGCCTGTATTTATTATTGGCATGCCTCGTAGTGGTTCTACCCTTGTGGAGCAAATGCTGGCAAGCCATAGTCAGTTTTCGAGCCTAGGAGAGAGCACGAGTATTAGTAATAACGCAGTTGCTTTTATCGAACAAAAAACGGGAGTGACTTACCCGCAATGTTTAGCATATTTAACGCCGGATTTAATCAAAAAAGTCCGCGAGCTGTATATTACAACATTAAAAACAGCATCGCCCATCAGACCTTTTATAATAAATAAACTGCCGAGTAATTATCAGTCGCTCGGACTTATATATATTCTATTTCCAAATGCTAAATTTATAAATTTAAGTCGTGATTTTAATGCCACCGCATTTTCTATCTTCACTAATTACTTTGCTGAAAACGAGCCTTACTTTTGCTCACTACCTGAGTTTAAGCTTTATCATAAGTTGTATGAAAAATTGATGAGCCATTGGCACTCTTTTAAAGAGATGCCAATTTATGATGTCAGTTACGAAGATTTAGTGAGTAACCCAAAAGAGCAGCTAACGCAGTTACTTGGTTTTTTAAACTGTAGTTTTGAAGAGCGCTGCTTAGCATTTTATAAACAAAAAACACCGGTAACGACCTTGAGTAAACATGCTATTCGCCAACCTATTAATAACGCCGCAATCGCTAAGTGGGAGCGTTACAAAACACCTCTTTTAAAGTTACTTGATGAGAATTAATTAATCGGATGTGCTTTAAACCAATTAAGTAAATCTTTAAATTGATCATCACGCGCACTTGGGTGGGTAAGCATATTAATATGATCGTAATCAAAATTATGCCCGTGTTTACGACCGTAAATTTGCATTTGTTGAATGCCTAGCCCCGATTCGTCCATAAATTTTTGAATATCGATTGGTTGCGCTAATGCTTTATCTTTTACCGCAGCAATATGAAGCGTTGGCGGTAAATGCAGGTTGTTTAGCGCTTTTGCATAATCAAAATTATCATCAGAATCTATCCATGGCTTCTTTTTAGCCCATTGCATACTTTGATAATGCGACTTTTGAGTTTCGTTATCGCTTCCCCACTTATAACCTTTAGCATTTAAATAGCCGTGTTTTTTAGCAAGTAAAGGTGCCATAAAATACCAAATTAAATTGGCTTGTAATAATTTTTGAGGATGATTATTAAATAAAGAACGCTTAGAGCCAAAATACACACACGCTTTTACATCATTAATATATTCTGGAAAACGTGCAAACGCGCTGTTCATCAATACCCCGCCCCAAGAGTGAGCGACCCAGTAGTCAGGCTTCTTGCCTTCAATCAACTCTATTTGCTTAATAAAGGCAGGAATGTCTTCTAGGATAGACTCAGTTTGTCCATATTCGGACTCGCTCGAAATAATTGGCTTACTATCACCTCGTCCACGTAAATCAGCCACATAACATCTATACCCATGCTCAGCCAAAAAAGGGGCAAGCCCTTTATTAGAATGGGTGTAAAAAATTTTACCGTTTTCTATTGCTCCATGCATAAAAAATACGATGGGCCCTTGCTGATCTTCATCGCTAATACGGCGTAAATGAAGAGTTTGCTGAGAGTCTAAATCAACTATTATTGATTGCTGAGAAATTGCCACAGTTATTCCTTTTTATTATTTTCAACTCATCCTACCAGCAATATTAAATATACCAAAGGAAATGTCTGCACTTTACTCATCAGCATTTGTTACAATCACCACATCATATCTGTTGTTAAAATGAAGCCATGAAAGAAAATAAAGCACGTTCAAAATTACACCCTCGTAACCTACATAAAAATGGGTACGACTTCGATTTATTAACAACAGAGCACCCTGCTCTACTGCCCTTTGTTATAACCACACCTGCAGGTACTAAAAGTATTGATTTTAGTGATAACAAAGCCGTTAAAACACTAAATCAAGCTCTTTTAAAAGCACATTATAATATTGATTTTTGGGATATTCCCGAGCACAACTTATGTCCACCTATACCTGGGCGTGTTGACTACATTCATTACTTAGCCGACTTATTAAGTGATGATAATCAACAACAAATACCTTTAGGTAAGCAAATTAAAGTACTTGATATTGGTACTGGCGCTAATTTAGTTTACCCGCTTACTGGTACAAGTGAATATAAGTGGCATTTTACAGGGACTGATATTGATGCAACCTCAGTAAAAATAGCAAAGCAAATTGCTCAGTTTAATGGTTTAAAAATAACCCTAAAACAACAAAAAAACGCATCACATATTTTTAAAGGCGTTATAAATCAAAAAGATTTATTCCATTTAACACTTTGTAATCCTCCGTTTCATGCCAGTGAAGAAGAAGCGACTAAAGGTAGTGAACGTAAATGGAAAAACTTAGGCAAAACACCAAGTAACGCGCTTAACTTTGGTGGCCATAATAATGAATTATGGTGCGAAGGCGGTGAAGTACAGTTTATCTCTAATATGATTAAAGAAAGCGAAGACTTTGCAGAGCAAGTACTGTGGTTTACGTCGTTAGTATCCAAAAAAGATAATATTGCAGCCCTTGAAAAAGTATTAAAAGCCCACCCGATAGCACAATATAAAATAGTTGATATGGCACAAGGTCAAAAAATTAGCCGCTTTATTGCATGGAGCTACTTTGATAAAGAAACCCGCGAGCAAATTTGTAGCGAGCTTGATTAATACCAATTTTATTAAAAACAATAAAAAGGATAAGGCAATCATGATAGATTTTCGCTCTGATACAGTTACAAAACCAACAAAAGAAATGCGCGATATTATGTGCAGCGCACCGGTTGGTGATGATGTATATGGTGATGATGAAAGCGTTAACCAACTAGAAGCTTATGCGTGTAAGCGTTTTAACTTTGAAGCCGCACTTTATTGTAGCTCAGGTACACAAGCCAACTTACTTGCAATAATGGCGCATTGTGAGCGAGGTGACGAATACATTTGTGGCCAAAATGCGCATAACTATAAGTTTGAGGGCGGCGGTGCAGCTGTTTTAGGGTCTGTGCAACCACAGCCTATCGAAAACGATGCTGATGGCAGTATACCTTTTAGTAAAATATCGGCGGCTATAAAACCAGACGATTGCCATTTTGCAAAAACGCGATTGCTTAGTTTAGAAAATACCATTGGCGGAAAGGTGCTGCCTCTTGAGTACTTAGCCCAAGCTCGTGACTTTGTTAACACACATAATTTAGCGCTGCACTTAGACGGCGCACGTGCATTTAATGCCGCAGTTGAGCTAAATGTTGATATCACTGAAATTACAAAACACTTTGATTCAGTTTCTATTTGTTTATCTAAAGGCTTGGGAGCGCCCGTAGGCTCTTTATTATTAGGCTCACCAGCACTTATTAATAAAGCAAGACGATGGAGAAAAGTACTTGGTGGCGGTTTGCGTCAAGCCGGAATGCTTGCAGCCGCTGGGCAGTTTGCACTTGAGCACAATGTAGAGCGCTTAAAAGACGATCATGCAAATGCACGTTATTTGGCTCAACAATTAAGTGAAATCAGTGGCTTTACTGTCGATATGAGTAACACCACTAATATGGTTTACGCAACATACACTAACAGTATAAACATTGAAGAGGTTGCTGAGGCACTTAAACAACAAGGTATATTATTTAGCCCAAGCAAGCAGCTTAGGCTAGTAACGCATTTAGATATTACGCGCGAAGATATTGATACATTTTTAAATGCTTTGTCGGCCCATATTTAACGCGGCTTTATAATGTTTGCGGCATACCGAAACATATCGGTCATTGCCGCCAATTTCTACTTGGTTACCATCGGCAATTGCTTCACCATTTTCATCGGTACGAAGTACATGGTTAGCTTTACGCCCGCAGTGGCATACAGTTTTAAGCTCAACTAACTTATCAGCCCACGCAAGTAAGTATTGCGACCCTATAAATAGCTCGCCTCTAAAGTCATTACGCAGGCCATAACACAATACCGGTATACCAAGTTCATCAACCACATCGGTTAATTGCATTACTTGTTCTTTTGATAAAAATTGACACTCGTCAACTAATACACAATGGCGTTTTTTATCATTGTTGAGTGATTGAATAAGATCAAAAACATCTTTGCTAGCATCAAATACATGCGCATCAGCTTGCAAGCCAATACGAGACGATACTTTACCCACGCCTTGTCTATCATCAATGGCCGCAGTAAGGATGACAGGTTCCATGCCACGTTCTTTATAGTTAAATGCAGATTGTAATAACGTGGTTGATTTACCTGCGTTCATTGCAGAGTAGTAAAAGTATAATTGAGCCATTGCGGTGCCATTTTATAAAAAGTGCGCTTATGCTACCTTAATATTAAATTAATACCAATTTACAAACGCGAATTTAATGAGGTTATTTAGGTGGTTGTAAGTATTTAATATACACAGGTGCACTTTCAAATTTTGATAACCATTGCCACATTTGCAAGCTTAGAGTGCTATTTTCTTCGTAGAATTTAGGAAAAAATAAGGTAACCATGGCTGGTTTCGTACGGTGGGTAGATAGGTTTAACATTTTTACTTTTATAAGGGTAACTCGACACTTTTAAGCCATCTACTTGGCATAGATCGACACTTGCCTGCACCACGCCCTTATCTAGCAACTCAAAAGCTTTGCTTTTAGAGAACGTATTATGAATAAAAAATGGTTCTTCTTTCAACGCGCTATTTAGTCCATAGCCATTAGGAATAGCTATCGTAAATGCTTTATTTTGAAATACTTCGCGAGTCTCCCATTCCTTATGAAATTTATAACGCCCTATAAGGCAGCTGCCAAATTCACTTACTGCGTAGTCATCTTGTAACTTACCTTGCTCATCAACAGGGTAAACAGCAACGTTTTCTCGCCCTTTGCGGTAACTTGCAATAACAGCATTAACTCGATTAAATTCTAAATCGTTTAAGCATCTACGCCATGGCTTTCTAACAAATGATATTGCTACATTGGGCAATGCTAAATCAAGTTTTTGAAGTATTTCGATTGATGCACCAGGTTTATCTGTTGGTATATTTTGGCCATCACCTAAAAACATAGGAGCTATATTTTTGTCTTCGTAACAAAACACGAGACTTTGCGGCTTGCTAAACGCAGTAGCGGTAAACATTAAACTGGCAATAAAAAAGTACACTAAGCTATTAATACGCATAATAATTTTTATTAGTTGATTATTTAAATTATAGGTTGAGTTAAGCAGACTGGCTATATTTTATCAATTAATTTACATTAATCCTTCGTGTTTCAGCAACCAAAGTTTCCTATCAAGCCCACCAGCATAGCCCGTTAACTTTGCATTTGCGCCAATAATTCGGTGGCAAGGCACTATAATACTAATCGGATTTTTACCATTCGCAGCACCTACTGCCCTCACTGCTTTTGGATTATTGAGTTGGTTTGCAATATAGCCGTATGTTTGCGACTTTCCAAAAGGTACCGTTAATAGTGCTTGCCATACGCTTTGTTGAAATACCGTACCATTTGTATCAAGTGGTACATCAAAAGTAGTACGTTTTTTTGCAAAGTACTCATTTAACTGCGCAGCACAAATAAGCACCGCCTTGTTAGCGACTTGCTCAAATGGCGTATGAAGGTGCTCAACTGGAGGATAAAACCCAACGTAACTCACTCCTTTATCTGTCGCTTGAATAATTATGTCGTCTATAGGGCTCGAAATGGATGTTTGAATGATCATTATAATTGCTGCCAAAGTTGAAAAGTTAAGTAAGAGCGAAAAGGAGCGCTGTTAGCAGGTACGAAAGGGTTTGCCGCCGCTTGAGCTTTTTTAACACCTAAGTCGCCATCAAGTAATATATCGGGCTGGCTTTGCCCTCGCAACTTTGCATAATTTACCGTCCAAGGACCAATTCCCTTTAAATTAAGCCATTCGTCTAAATCGTCATTTTCAGGATTTAGTGCACAAAACTGGGCTAAGTTGTGTAGCGCATTTTTGCGTGCTTGTGGCATTTTAAAAAATGCAAAATCACTATTAGCAACAATTTTAGCCGTAGGAAAATAAACGGCATCGCCCTCTTTTTCGCCTAATTCGTCAACTAACTTTGTTACTAAATTATGCGCCGCAGTAACACTCACTTGTTGTCCGAGTACCGCCCTTATACCGGCTTCAAAACTTGACCAAATCCCTAGAAGTCTGAGCCCTTCACACACTGTAAACGCATTGTTTATATTGGCGCTTAAATGCGTTTCAATTAAATTAATATCAACATCTAAATCAAGCACACGGCGTATATTATTTATAACAGGTTGTAAGTACACCGTATTGTCTATATTGATAGATACACTAAAGTGATTTTTACTCGCTATAAATTCAGCGGTAAAGCTTCCTTTATATTCCTCACTTGCAAAAGTACGTCCGTAGCTCGTTTGTGTTATCCACTCCATTGGTTTTATCAAGCGCCTTTGTAAAAAGCTCTGCAAAGCAGGCCAATTATAAGGCGGCCTAAATGGCAGGGTTAAAATGAGTGTTGACGTTGGTTTTTTATCGCCACTGCGCAGCTTTGAGGGAGCTATATTTAACTGCTGTAAAAAAGCATCATTAAAACGCCTAATACTTTTAAAGCCAGCGGCAAATGCTATTTCGGTAAGGGGTAAATGTGTTTCTTGAATCAGTTTTTTAGCAAAGTGGCATTGGTTAAATAATCGATATTGCGTAATCGACACGCCAAAATACTGCTTAAACAACTGCCTTAAATAACGACTACTTACGCCTAAACGAGCTGCTAATTTTTCGCAGTCGTGCTCGTCATTTTGATCTATTAACTGTTTTGCTCTAAGTGCCGTCGTTTTTGTACCCTGCCATGCTGCGCTGCCTGGGGCACTATCGGGCCTGCAACGAATACAGGGCCTAAAACCATCTTGCGCCGCGTTATGGGCAAACTGATAATAAGCAACGTTTTTTTCGTGAGCCGTTGGTGCAGGGCAAATTGGTCTGCAATAAATACCGGTACTTTTTACCGCTACGTAAAAAAGCCCGTCAAAACGAGGATCGCGACTCTGACGTGCTTTTTGCCAATGTGAAGTGTCCATAAACGGCTCTATAAATTAATCTAATAGAGCCTAGCTTATAGAAAATAAACTGTATTACTAGCCATATTCGGCACTCAACTTACTGCGGCTAGGTAGCGTTTTTCAACTTCAGTCCAATTAATTACATTATAAAAAGCAGCAATATAGTCAGGACGCTTATTTTGATACTTCAAATAGTAGGCATGCTCCCATACATCAAGTCCCAAAATAGGGGTATTTCCCTGCATTAAAGGGCAATCTTGATTAGCACTATTTTCTACAATCAACTTTTTATCTGGGGTCACACATAGCCACGCCCAACCACTGCCAAATTGACTAATTGCAACAGCAGTAAATTCCTCTTTAAACTTATCAAAACTGCCAAACTGTTCATTTATTGCCTGAGCTACACTACCTTCAGGTTCACCTCCTCCTTGAGGGCTCATTACTTGCCAAAATAAGCTGTGATTAAAATGCCCTCCTACATGCTCTTGTACTGCTTTTTGTAAATTACTAGGCAGACTGTTTATTCCCTTAAGTAATTTTTCAGCATTTGCGGTTGCATAAACAGTATCTGCTAAAGCAGCATTGGCTTTATTGATATACGTTTGATGATGCAATGTGTGGTGAATATGCATTGTTTTACCATCAATATGAGGCTCAAGCGCATCGTACTCATAGTTAAGTGCAGGCAAAGTAAAAGCCATAAATACTCCTTTTTCTTTTAAATTAGTGCAGTTGATTGTTTGTAGTGCTCTCTGAGCATAAGCAAAAATTCACTTGCTCTATTAGCTCAGGTAAAAAATGATAGCGTCTTGCAAATAATACAAGTTCAGAGGACGTTTTAGTGTAATGATGCTTACTCACTTTTTGTATATCGTAATGAGTATGCTTAATTAGCGAACAGAGTGTTAAGTGTACTTCGCATAGCCATTTGCATGCATTTTCTGGCTGCTGCATAGCTATATAGGTATCAGCTAAATTATGCGACGCAACAACAAGTGCGGGTATACAATGCTCAATAGCATAAATGGCATTGTTATTAATCTGAGCATATAAAAACTGCTGAAGAAGATGATCTGCAAGTGTTTTAGCTAATAAGTATTTATCGCGGGCTTCGAGAAGTGCACCTTGTTCAAATGCATAATTACCTTGCATTATATTCGACTGCCAAGGGCTTAATGCTTGATCAAGACAAAGTAAATCTGAGTGGGATTGTTTTTGACCTGAGATCATATAATCATCTGCACGTTTATTTATGGGCGTGTAGTTAACTTACACACCCACAAAACTAAATGCAAATGATTTTCATTAACTATTTAGCGAAGTCTAGTAATTCCTGCCCTGTTAAGCGATATATAATCCATTCGTTTTGCGGCTTTGCACCAATGCTATTGTAAAAATCGATAGCGGGTTTATTCCAATCAAGCACTACCCATTCAAAACGACCACAGTTATTACTAATCGCCTTATTAGCTAAGTGCTTCATAATGGCTTTGCCTGCACCATTGCCACGGCTATCTGGGCTTACGTATAAATCTTCAAGGTATAGGCCATTTTTACCTAACCATGTAGAGTAATTATAAAAATAGACCGCAAAACCAATTGGCTCATCACCTTCTAAACAAATTATGCTGTGCGCAGTAGCACCTTCACTAAACAGAGTATCTAAAATAGCCTGTTCATCGGTTTTTACCGCATCCGGTTCTTTTTCGTATATGGCAAGTTCGGTAATAAAGTGCAAAATTGTTTTTGCGTCACTTGGTTTTGCATCACGTATTATAACGGGTTGGCTCATTGTATTTTTACCTTAAATATACTGCTCTAATTTATCTTTTAAAATATCTAATTGAATAGGTTTACTCAAATAATCATCCATTCCAGCTGTAATACAACGCTCTTTATCGGAGTCCATTGCATTAGCGGTGATAGCAATAATTCTAATATTTTTGTGCTGTTCACCCGCTAATCCTTTGCGAATAGCCGCGGTTGAAGCAAAACCATCCATAACAGGCATTTGGCAATCCATAAGTACTAACTTAAAGAACCCTGAATCGTGAGCTTTTAATATATCAATTGCCAGTTGACCATTCCCGGCAATTGTAACGTCACAATTAAGCTTTTTGAGCATTAATGTAGCCACTTGCCGATTAATTGGATTATCTTCTACAAGTAATATTTGGGTAGGTTCCTGCACCTTTTCTTTTTTAAGAGAGGAAATATAGCCTGAAGTAACAAGTGGGAGTGTCTCATCTGAATCATTACTTGTTATGACTGACAGTGCAGAAATTAAATCAGCGGTGGTTACAGGTTTGGGGAAATATGCCTGAAAGCCTGCATTAGAATAGCGCTGCGCACCTTCCATACCAGCAATACTGGTCATCATTACAAGTGGCATTGATTTATAATGTTCATGTGCTTTTAGTGCTTTACACAGCTCTATACCATCCATTCCTGGCATTTGCATATCAAGCACTGCAATGTCATACATGCAATTGTTACTTTTATACTGCTGCGCGCACATATCAAGAGCTTCGCGTGCGTCACATGCAAGCGCAACTTTAGCGCCCCAATGTTCAAGCTGCTGTGAAATTACAATTCGATTTGTTTCGTTATCATCAACAACTAAAACTGTTAATTCTTTCATATTAATATTAGGAATATAACGCTCTTTTTGATCTCCCGATGTTAGCATTATAGAGGCAGTAAAAGTGCTTCCTTTACCTGCTTCGCTAGTGACAGAAATAGCTCCTCCCATTAACTCGCAAAGTTGTTTACAGATGGCAAGCCCTAAGCCACTGCCCCCGTACTCACGCGTTGTTGATGCATCTACTTGAGAAAACGGAGTAAATAATTGCTGTTGTTTGTCTTCACTTATTCCTATGCCTGAGTCTTTTACACTTACAACAAATTCTAAACCTTGAACCATTTTATTAATTTTCGCACTTACCACAACCTCGCCTTTAGCCGTAAACTTAACGGCGTTACTCAGTAAATTAGTAAGCACTTGGCGAATTCGCCCGGGGTCACCACATAATTGCGAAGGCTCCAAGGCTAACAAATCTAAAATTATTTCAATGCCTTTGTCTTGAGCAGTAAATGCTTGCGCGGCGGCAACTTCGCCAATTAAATCTCGTCCATTAAAGTTAATTTCTTCAAGTTCGATTTTACCAGCCTCGGCTTTAGAAAAATCTAAAATATCGTTAATTACGGCTAATAAAGAATGTGCGCTTGTTTTGGCAATGTCTACTTTTGTCTCTATTGACTTAGGTAATGATTCTAATTGAACAAGCTCTAGCATACCGAGCACACCATTCATTGGCGTTCTTATTTCGTGGCTCATAGTTGCTAAGAATTGACTCTTAGCAAGCGCTGCATCTTCAGCTTTAACAAGCGCTACTTTTAACTCCTCACTGATTACTTTACGCTGCTGAGAAACTAAAGAGCTTCCCACTAAAGTAGCTAATGATCGAAGATACGTTTCTTCGCTTTGCGTCCAATTGTGGTGCTCGCCTACCGTTTCAGCACACAAAATACCTAAATTACCATCGCCAGTTGCTATCACTGCATCAAGCATCGATTTAATATTTAGTGGTTTTGCATACGCTTCTATAAAATCAGCAGTTGCTGGGTGCGTATAAACATCATCAATAGCTACTAAGTTTTGCTTATAAATGGCGTTATAATATTCAGGGTAGTCTTTAGCAGTTAAAACAGCATTTGTATCTACAAAACCTTGCCCTTTAATGTATAAACCATGACATGTCATCACATCTCTTTTATCGTTAAAAATCCATACCGAAGCGCGAGTAATATCTAGCACTTCACACATAGATTTAACTGCTAACTTTTTAACTTGTTCTACATTACTGTTTTGTACTTCAGGGGCAACAGTAAGTGCGGCTAAATTTTTGTTATACCTGTTTGTTTTTTCGCTTTCGAGTTCAAGTCGCTTATGCGCATCAATACTTTGAAACGAGCCAAAAACACGTACGCATTTTCCATCTCTAAGCTCTGCTTGGCCCATTGATTTAACCCAACGCTCCTGCCCCGAATAAGTTAAAATAATAAGCTCAACACTCCAACTTTCACCTAAAGTCACAGCGCATTCAAACAAGGTACTTATAGTGTCTCGGTGTATTCCTGGTTTATAAAAATCAATTGCGGTATCTATGCTAGGCTCATAACCCTCTGGTACCTCATGAATAACTTTAACTTCATCAGACCAATAAAGCGTATGCGCCTCTAAGTCAATTTCCCATGCGCCAATCTGACCTTGCTTACTCATTGATTCGAGTAAATTTTGCTGACGATTTATTTCTAATTGAGTGTTATAACGATCCGTAATATCTAAAATAAACCCATCTAAATACAATATGTTGCCATCATCTGCGTAAATCGCTTGGCCTTTTTCGTTTACCCAATGCAAGGAACCATCGCGGGCTGTAATTCTATACTCAACAGACCATGGCTGCTTGGCGCCGACACAGCTTAATATTTCAGCTTTTATTTTTGTAGAATCGTCTTTGCATATTAAATCAAAAAAGTTAATGGCTTCGCTATGTATCAACTCATCAGGCGAATAGCCTGTTATTTCACTCGCTTGGTCGCTCATATAAAGCATGCTTAATTTGTCATCAAATTTACATCGATAAATAATGCCCGGTATATTTGATACTAAAGATGCAAACCTATCTCGACTTCCTTGCAATTCATGCTGTGTAGATTTTTGATCAGATATGTCTAAATGCGTACCTATCATACGTTTTGGAGAGCCATCGGTATTCCACTCAACTATTTTTGCAGTATCGAGAACCCAAATCCAATCTCCATTTTTATGCTTCATGCGGGCTTCGCTAACATAATAGTCAGTCTCGCCGGCAAAATACGCTTTAAGTTTTCTCTCCGATATAGCTAAATCATCAGGGTGAGCAAATGTATACCAAGTATCTATAGTGCATGGTTCAAGCTCGCTGAGTTTGTAACCTATAATCTCGGCCCAGCGATTATTAAATGTCACTTTTTTAGAATCGATATACCAATCCCAAATACCCACGGCTGTTGAGTCAATCACTAGTTGTAACTGTGTTTTGTGCTGTTCAAGCTCTAGCTCTTGTAATTTAAGTGCTGAAATGTCAGTACGAATAGCAATATAGTTTTGTGGTTTACCGTTTTCATCTAAAAATGGCACGATGGTCGTATCTACCCAATAAAAATCACCATTTTTAGCTTTGTTACATATTTGCCCGTTCCATATGTCGCCATGTTTAAGGGTTTTATACATATTTTTAAAAAATTCTTTTTCGTGTTTTCCTGAATTTAAAAGGCGATGGTTTTGACCTATTAATTCGTGTTCATCGTAGCCACTAATCTCACAAAATTTCTTATTTACAAAAGTGATGGTGCCATGCAAATCAGTTACAGCAACAATAGCGTGTTCATCTAATGCACTTTTTTGCTCGGCTAACTGTTTTAATGCAATTTGAAGTGCAGAGCGTTGTTTTTGTAATATACTTTGTTGCTCTGCTTTTACGTCCACTAACTTACGAAGACCTAATGAAAGCTGATTAAACTCTATACTGTCGTTTATTATTGGAACTTTAACCAAATCGCCTTTTGTAATATTTTCAACAATTTTAGCTAAGTTAATTAAAGGCTGAGAAAGCCGGCGACCAAACCACCAAGACAGCGTTAATATAAGCAATAACGCCCCCGTATTAGTCAATACAGCAAGCTGCTTATAATAATTGGCGCCTTGTAGTGCGACTTCTTTTGGTTTTGATACGAGTAGCTGCCAGCCAGATTCATTTAAAAACTCTAATGAATTAATATACCCATATAAAGTGACTTCATTCTTATCACTATAAGTAAAAACACGTTGTGTTGGTGATCCGTTTTGAGAGAAAAATAGTGGTTGGGTATCGTCTGAATTATTACTTTTTTGAATTTTATTTTTGTACATAACATAAAATGTTATGTCTTTATTAGCAGCGTGTATTTTACTTAAATTATTTAATAAGCCGTTTAAATTTATATCTGCGATCAATATTGTTTGTAACTTATTTTCATCATTTAATACTGGCAAGCCAATAATATGATAGTCGCGCCCTGAGGCAGTCATTGACCGAAACTGAATCTTGCCTGTATTTTTAATACCTGTGCGTATGTCGTCAAAGCGCTGCTCTTTAATAACATCAAAAAAAGGTGATAAAGGTCGTGAGTTAACAAGGTTTATATCTATAAGCTCTACATGATTAACGAAGTCATACTGCTCAACAAATTGATTTATTAATTTTTGTTTTTTAGCAGAGCTAATATCAAGTTGTGACCTAAGCAAATATAAATCTTTAACATGGTCTGCAAACCAAATATCAGCAAATTGCTTGCCTATATTATTAAGCTCGTTAAGTTCGGTGTCTGCATTTTGTTTAAGGGTGCGATTTACGTGTTCAAGACTAAACCACGTAAGTATACAAAGTGGCACTAAAGCTATAATTATAAAGGTTATAATTAACTTACTTCGAACAGATTGTCCTTTACCTGTTAATTCACCAAAGTTTAAACCTTTGTCCATGCTTAATACCCAGCAGCTTTTAATCATTTAATATTACTTACATTAATGCACTAAATATATAAAGACGCAAGTTTTGAGCCGTAAACTCCTTAAAAACTCGACATTTAGCGCGACAAACTTAAATTTACGCATTTAAGAAAATACGCCTTTATCATTAACTTAAAATTACGTTCATGTACGCGACAACTTCTGTAGCTGTTTTAAACCACCCATGATATAATCAATATTCAGTCAATGTATTTGAAGGGATTATGGCAATGGCGCACGATCATTCACATAGTCATGTAGACGAAAACCAAAGTAATAAGCAGCTCACCGTTGCAGTTTTTATTAATGTATTACTAACCATAGCCCAAGTTATTGGTGGGTTATTTTCGGGCAGTTTGTCACTTATAGCAGATGCACTTCACAACTTAAGTGATGCCGCCGCTATATTTATAGCCTTGATTGCACGAAAAATCGGTAATAAACCAGCTGATGACACTCATCACTTTGGCTATAAACGCGCTGAAATACTCGCCACTCTTTTTAATAGCAGTACACTAATAATAATTGGTGTGTATTTAATTTTTGAATCAATTTCGAGTTATTTAAACCCTCAACCAATTAATGGTTGGATAGTTGTGTGGGTGGCCGCAATAGCGTTAGTGATTGATTTAGCAACAGCGTATTTAACCTATCGAGCTGGTGCAAATCACAGTATAAATATAAAAGCAGCCTTCATTCATAACGTATCAGATGCAATGGCATCTATTGTGGTAATCATTGCTGGCACCTTAATTATTTTATATCAATGGTATATTGTTGATTTAATCGCCACTGTACTTATTTCTATGTATGTAATTTATCATGGCATTTTACTTTTAAAACAAAGCTGCAAAGTTTTAATGCAAGCAGCGCCTGACAATATCGACACACACGCAATATCGGATGCTATTAGTAGTAAATTTAATATCGAATCGGTAACCAGTATTAAGCTTTGGCAATTAGACGATAAAGAAAGCTACTGCGAGCTTATTATTAGCACTCAGCAAGCGATTAATTTGCAAGCCATAAAAATATTCTTACACGATAATTATAATATCGAAAATTGCATAATAGAAATCCAACCAAATACACAACTATTTAATTGAAAACAGCTCGTATTATCATTTACAATATTAGCATTAACTCATAATGAGATACCGTTTTTGAAAATTTGGTTACGTAGAATTCATTTAGGCCTTGCCCTTATTAGCGGACTATTTTTATTAATAGTGAGCTTAACCGGTGCTGTTATGATTTATGCAAAAGACATTCAGCACTTAATAGAACCCGCAAAATGGCAAGTAGCACCACAAGCTACTTTTATGCATTACGATGAGCTTATACAAAATGTACAAACTCAAACTAAGCAAAAAATTACTTTTTTTATGCCAGAGCAAGCACCGGACGCCGCATGGCAGTTTAGGTTAGCTAATAAACACTACGCTAGTGTTAATCCCTATTCAGGGAGTGTACTAAACGTCTATGAATCAACCGATACTATTTATGGGTTTGCCCAAGGCTTACATCGCTGGCTGTTGTTTGAAAATAGTAAGGGTGAAAAAACCTTTCGAAATTGGATGTCGGTATGTGCATTGCTACTTTTAATAAATGTATTACTGGGCTTTTACTTATGGGTAAAACCAAAAAACAGAGTTAAACGTTTAGCTATAAAACCAAAAGCCAAATTTAGAGTGCTCATGTATCAATTTCATACAGTGCTTGGTGTTTACTTTTTTATACCGCTTATACTGATTGCATTTACTGGTATGGCATTTAACTGGAAAACACAAACTCAATCTGTATTAGAATTTGTAACGTTTAACAAAGTAGAGCAAAGACCTAAAGCGCCAAAAATAATCCCCCTTTCTCAAGCTGTTTTAAATTATAACGAAGCAATAAAAAATGCCGAGAGCGTATTCCCTGATGGCAAAACATATAGAATTTACTTGCCTAAAAAAGATGACGAAGCAATTGCACTGAGAATGCAAAACCCTGGCGAAAGCCATGCTTACAGCTGGGTTTGGACTAACCCATTTACTGGTAAAGTATTAAACTCATTTGACGCCAGTAAAACCAACTTCACAACACAAGCATGGAACTTTAAGTATAAATTTCACATTGGTGATTTTGCAGGTCCTATAGTGCAGTTTTTATGGTTATTAATAGCCCTTTCACTCGCATTTTTTATTGTAAGCGGTGTATATTTTTGGTTAAAACGCCATAAATGGAAATAAATCTCATTAACACTTGTGTCGTTAGTTGATAATAATTACCATTACGTAAATTGTTATCAACTAAGACACCCCATGTTAAAAACTTCGCTTTGCCTTATTGCTATTGCAATAAGTACTAACACGTTAGCAAATGAAAATAATAAAAATGAATACACTTCTGATCAGTTAGAGCATGTCATTGTATCTGGCAGCCGCATATCAGAGAACATTGACGAAGTACCTGCCTCGATTACCGTTATTAATCAGCAACAAATACAACAGCATTTAAAAGTAAGCTCAGAACTGGGGAGCTTACTCGCGCAAATGGTTCCAGGGCTTGCCCCAGATACAGGCAGTTCAAGTAATTCAGGACAAACACTACGCGGCCGTGCGCCATTAATAATGATTGATGGTGTACCGCAATCAACACCTCTTCGTAATGGTTCTTTAGGCGTAAAAACGCTTGATGCAAGTGCCATAGCGCGCATTGAAGTCATAAAAGGCGCAACGTCTATTTATGGTAATGGTGCCTCAGGTGGCATTATTAACTACATAACAAAACAGGCTCGCAGTGATGGTAAACCGGAAGGTGAAATAAGTATTTCAAGCCGCTTTAGCGCTGTTAAATTAGCAGAAAGTGGCGGCGGTAGAGTATCAGCCGCAGTAAACGGTAAGCTCGACCAACTAAGCTACCTGCTAACGGCAAGCTATGAAGAAAACGGCGTGCAACGCGATGCAGAGGGCGATATTTTAGGCTTGCAATATGGTTTATCAGACTCTGAAACTCAAAACTATTTTACCAAACTAACTTATGATTTTGACGACGAAAAGCAACTGCAGTTTAGCTATAACTTTTACAGCTCACAGCAAAAAACTGATTTAGGCGATGTTACTGGCGATGGCAATATAGGGGAGAAAACATACGCTATACACGTCCCCTTAGAGCTTCAAAAACAAGGTAAGCCGCAAGGCCCAGAAGGCAACGAAAATATAACCCTAAAATATGTTGATTACGCGCTGTTTGAAAACACACAAATGACCCTCGATCTGTATAAACAAAATATAGAAAACGTATTCTTTTTCTCAACCGCTTTAGCCAACCTTGATGAAGGTTATAGCGGTGGTCAATCGGTTATTAAATCAGACAAGCAAGGTGCCAGAGCTACATTTAATAGTCAGTTTGATTTTGAAAACGTAACAGCCACCCTAATCTACGGTATTGATGCCTTAAACGATAAAACATCGCAACCTTTAGTAGATGGCCGTGTGTGGGTGCCAGAAATGGACATGGAAAGTGTGGCTGGCTTTTTACAAACCAAATGGGTAATAAACGACGACATTATTGTAAAAGCGGGTGTAAGAAAAGAAAGCATTGATTTGAGCGTAAGTGACTACCAAACGCTAAAACTTTGCAAAACCGCATCGCAATGTTCAGTACCATTAAATGTGCGTGGCGACACCATTAATTACGATGCAACAACTTATAACGCCGGTATTAAATATAACTTAACAGATGCCTTTAGCCCGTTTTTTAGCTACTCACAGGGCTCTGATATTTCTGATATTGGTCGCTTACTTCGTGCTGCAACCGTTGACGACATTGCACTTATTCAAACACAAGCCTCAATAATCGACAATTACGAAGTTGGTTTTACCTCACAGTTTGAAAACGTACGTTTTGAATTTGCTCTTTACAGAAGTACCTCAGAGCTTGGTACAAGTAATGAGTATAATGAAGTAACAGGAGTTTACGAACCTGTGCGTGCGCCACAAGAAATATGGGGTTACGAAGGGTTAGTTAATTACACTATTACCCAAGATCTTAAATTAAGCGCAACGTACAGCTATGTTGAAGGTAAAAATACCGAGGCCGATGACTATTTAGGGGCAAGCCAAATTAGCCCACCTAAAGCAACAGCGAATGTAACGTGGCAAACAAATGACGAGCTATCTCTTGCAATGAGCTTTTTATATGTAGGCAACAGAAAGCGTTTTGATAAAAATGCGCAAGGCCAATACTCTGGCGATCAGGGCCCTGTTAGTAGCTACAACACATTTAACTTAAGTGGCCAGTACAATGTTAACGCCAGCTGGAGTGGCTATTTTGGTATCGAAAACCTGTTCAATAGCGATTACTACCCTGCCCGCGCACAATCTTACACTTACGGCGGCTATAACATCAAAGGATTAGGCACAACGGCTACCCTAGGTGCTAAATACCAGTTTTAATTAGTAATATACTCAATAAATAGGCATCATCAGCATGCCTATTTATTTAAAAAATAATATGAAATGCAGTCTCTCAACTTATTGTTTATAAATACCTCTAGTAATCATTCTCAGATACTAATACAAATAAAAAACTGTCCACAAACCAAGCAGTAACGCAAACTTAAATAAGAATCAAAACCAATAGTAAAGCAATGATTTTTATAGAGAAAACTTGCAATATAGGCTATATGTACTACACTGCATACAATTGAAATAGTTGAGGCGATTTATCATGAAAGGTAATCAAAAAGTAATCGATGCGTTTAATACATTGTTAGCTAACGAATTAGCAGCAATCGATCAGTATTTTATACACTCGCGCATGTATGACGACTGGGGTTTAAACAAACTATACGAGCGCCTTAACCACGAAATGGAAGAAGAAAAAGATCACGCAGACTGGCTTATTAAGCGCATCTTGTTTTTAGAAGGTGTACCAAATATGACTAAGCGCCGTGATTTACTTATCGGTAACGATGTAAAAAGCATGATGCAAAACGATTTAACACTAGAGCTTGAAGTAGTTGCGTGTGTTAAAGACGTCATCGCAATATGTGAAGAACAACAAGATTATCAATCTCGTAGCATTTTAGAAAAGCTGTTATTTGATACCGAAGAAGATCATGTTTACTGGTTAGAGCAACAACTTGGTCTAATTGATAAAATTGGTTCTGAAAATTATCATCAAGCACAAATGGCTTAGTAGGAGCATATTATGAAAGGCGATAAAGACGTTATTGCAGCGCTTAATAAAGTACTCGCTAATGAGCTTGTTGGTATTAACCAATACTTTTTACATGCACGTATGTTTAAAGATTTTGGCTTTACACAGCTTGATAAAGCAGACTACAAAGTATCAATTCAAAAAATGAAAAACGCTGATCGTTTAATTGAACGTATTTTGTTTTTAGAAGGCTTACCAAATCTTCAAGACCTAGGCCGATTACGTATTGGTGAAAACAGCGAAGAAATGATTGCTGCTAACATGAGTTTTGAACTCGATACTATTGATGAGTTACGTAGCGCAGTTAAACTGGCTGAAAGTAAAAAAGATTACATTACCCGTGAAGCCCTTGATCACATTTTAAATGAACAAGAAGAGCAAATTGATTGGTTAGAAACCCAACAATTACTTATTAAAAATACGGGTATCAAAAACTACTTACAGTCTCAACTGTAAATAGTAACAAGCATAAAAAAAGCAGCTAAAAAGCTGCTTTTTTTATATCTAAATTTTATATGTAATTAAGCAACTTGATCCGTTACATCCGCAATTTGAATAAGCCTGCGATTAAGGATCTTTTTAGTACAACCACAACACTTACCGCATTGGCTGCCTACTTTAAGCTCTTTGGTTAATTCACGCATGGTCGTTGCACCATCGTCAATTGTTTGCTCAATTTTTTTATCAGTCACACCGTGACAAAGACAAATATACATCAATACAAACCGTGTTAATTACATTCAATAGATGCATACTAATCTAAACGACAATTGTTATCAATAGCTTCCTCACTAATAAATATAAATTATTTATTAGAATATGGTATTTGTTCTCTTAACTATATTTACCTAAGAATAAAGTTATGGAATAATGGCCGCCTCTTAGGGGAGTAGCCCGCTCAGTAATGAGTAAACTTATCAACATAATTGCACCTCATGTGCATGGTAAGTTTGTAATGTTGTAGCAAGCGTTATCGGCGAGACCTAGGTAGACACTATCCTCATGGCGGGAGATAGTTGTTTGCCTTGGTTTAGCATTCCCGCCTGTAAGAATCAATAATGGAAGTTTTTTTAACCTCAACCGTCACTGTTACACTTGCCGAAATTGGCGATAAAACCCAGCTTTTATCACTCCTGTTAGCTGCCCGTTTTCGTAATAAAAGCGCACTTATTCTTGGTATTTTAGCCGCAACTTTACTCAATCATGGCCTATCAGCGTGGTTTGGGCAGTGGTTAAGTAATAGTTTTTCTTCTGAATATTTACCTTGGCTTGTAAACATCAGCTTTATTGTTGTTGGCCTTTGGCTATTAGTTCCAGACAAAGACGAAGATGTAAGTAGTAAATACGATAGCTACGGGGCTTTTTTAGTTGCTTTTGTATTATTTTTTATTGCAGAAATTGGTGATAAAACACAAATAGCGACAGTGTTGCTAGGCGCACAATATCAGTCTGTGTTTTGGGTAACGGTAGGAACCACGTTAGGTATGCTAATTGCTAACGTGCCTGTTATATATGCTGGTAATGCATTACTAAAAAGAATATCTCTAAACACCGTACGTGCTATTGCTGCTTGTGTGTTTGTGTCATTAGGTATTTATGGCTTAGTTACAATTTAATCAATGTTAAAGCTCGAACCTATTAATTTAAGTGCGAGCTTTAATTTTTTCTGCACGTTATTTACGTATTATTTACACAATAACATCCCTTGGTTTGTGTAATTAAGAGGTTTGAGTTAAAACCTGCAGCTAAATTAGTGACCGCAGTTTCAACAAAGCCACTTCCCTGGGCACACGCTAACCCTTCGGAGAGAGGACCGGCATAAACAAAATCACCGTTTTTATTAATAATAACGGCGGCAGGCGTTGCCGGAATAACAAGTTTAAGCTTTGGTGTTAATTCAACTTGTACAACCTTCATAGCTTTATTGGCAGCAAAGGAGCTTAACGATGAAATATGCGGCTTGGCTTGTATGGTGCACCCGCAATTTTTTTCAGTTATAAGCACTAACGACGCTTCATTAGTGTCAACCCAGTCCAATTGCTTTTTAAAGTTATTAAACCAGTGCTTTTGCAATAAAACTTTTGAGCTATCAAACGGTTTAAGTTGCTCTAACTGAAAATACACTAACCCTGCAACAACACAAACAAGCCATATAGTTATAAGCGAAAATACAAAAGAGTTAGATTTATTTAAACTTGGCAATGCTTTGCTCTAATACATCAATACTTACATCGATTAACTGCACCTTAGCGGTTAACTGCTGCACTATTTGCGTATCTTGGTACTGATTTTGGCGCATAGTATCAGTACTGCTTGCTATTAACTCGGTATTACCTGCCTGCTCCGCTACCACTTGTGCAACTGAGTCAGAGCTTGAAGATACTGCGGCTATTTGCTCGCTCATTGCTGAAATATTCTCTTTCATTGCAGCACTAATACTTGTTAAATCAACTACAAAACTCACACACTGACTCATTGATTGCGTTGACGTTTTACTATTATTAACAAGATCTTTTAATGTAAGACTAATTTTATCTGTTGTTGCTTTACTGTGGTTAGCCAAAGATCTTACCTCATCAGCAACAACAGCAAAACCTCGACCGTGTTCGCCTGCGCGGGCAGCTTCAATAGCGGCATTTAAAGCAAGTAGGTTTGTTTGCTCAGCAATACCTGATATTTCATTAAGAAGCCCTGAAATAACATCGCCCGCTGCCACTAAGTGATTTATCTTTTCTTCGGTATGGTTAAGCAGTGTTAACAACTCTCTACTTTTAGCATCTGTTTGAAGCACTTCTTTTAATGCATCACCTGCAGATTGTGTAATATGGTCAACTTGGCGCTTAAGCACCTCACTTTCTTCTTCTACAAGTTTAAAGCCATTGGCAACTTGAGCGCCAGAATTAGCAATATCATCGGTTTGTTGTGTGCGTTGAACCGCACCACTCGCTAACTGATCGTGT
Organism: Pseudoalteromonas sp. 5Ae-yellow; assembly: GCF_014077565.1. NCBI lineage: Bacteria > Pseudomonadati > Pseudomonadota > Gammaproteobacteria > Alteromonadales > Pseudoalteromonadaceae > Pseudoalteromonas > Pseudoalteromonas sp. 5Ae-yellow. The sequence goes on along the minus strand of NZ_JACGWD010000009.1, from coordinate 15,554 downwards.
ACATCAATAAGCTCTTGTGAGTTTTTTTGCAATGATTCTGATTGAGTTTGTACCTGCTTAATAACATCAGATATATAGTCTAGCAATGTATTAAATCCAACCACAGCATCGCTTTTAGTATCATCAGCACGTAGGGAAAGTTTAATATTCTCAGGATCTTTCATTATTTGCTCTGTCGCATAACTTAAAGATAAACCCGCACGACGTTCGCGTTGTAATGTTTTAGCTATATAACCTGCAACTAACACTTCAACTATTGCATATCCTGCATGTATAAGTACTGTAGTAAAAGCAAGCCTATCGGGGTCAAATACGTAGAAACCCGTATTTTGAGTTTGTAGATAATAAAAAGATAAATGGTGAACAGCTACAAAAATAATCGCGGTAATAAACACTCGCCACTGTACAAAAACAATTAACATGGGCATTAAAATAAATATTTCAAAATGTACTTCAATCAACCCAAAAGTTTGTTGTATGTGCAAAAATGAAAACATCATTATGGCCGCAGCCACCACATGCGGCGTTACAGGACTATCCCCCTGTGTGTTTAAAAGCCATATAGGTAATAAACACAATGGCAAACCTATCATAAAAGCCTGCGCTAACGTGTCGAAGTACAAACCAATAGCGATAGACTCGACAAACAAAAGACTGAAAATAATCGTAAATAACCGGCCAATACTAGACATAAGAACCTTAAAATTGTTGTTTGCATTATTGTTTATAAAAGCAGTCTGCAATATACGTACATAAACAAGTTTCAGTTCACTGAGCACAGTAATAAACTATCTGCACAACCATAAACATATTCAATTTACATTACATTCCGTCTACTTAATTATAGGCAGTATTTTTTTAAACGTAGGCGTTGCTGCTTTTTTTGTCCATTGAAAAAGAACTATTTCAGCGCATGAAATTACCGCACCTGCTTGGCGTAATTGCTCAACTGCCAGGTTTTTATGTTCTGGATTTCTAGAACCAATTCCATCGTGTGCAACAATAATTTCAAAACCATTTTTAATTAAATCTAAGCATGTTTGTAAAACACACACATGTGCTTCAGTTCCCACAACAACAACTTGCTGTTTACCATAACTTTTTAACTTATCAATAAAGCCTGGCTCTGCACACGCACTAAAGTACGTCTTATGAAAATACACGGCATTAGGTAACATGCTTTTAATTTGCTGATTAGTTTTGCCCAACCCCTTGACATATTGCTCGGTTATTAAGACTGGGACACTGTGAATAATACCCGCCTGCGCTAACTGCAATGTACTTTTTAAAATATTCGGAAAGTCTTTAATTGCAGGAGCAAGCAACTCTTGTAAGTCTATTATTAATAACACGCTATTTTTTGCATCAACATTAGAGAAAACCACTATACTCTCCTTCTAAGCATTTACTATTATCTGTATAGAGTAGCTCACTATTTGAAAATAGAGCTTTTAACTTTACGTATATCATTTGTAATTAAAAAATAAAAACTTATGCTATATTTACTATCTAGCTAAGTATCATCCTATCCTCCACTGAGAGTGTTTATAAGTGCGTTTGAGCAAACTTTTTTTTCATATCACTATTGTTTTTTTACTATGCATCCAAAGCACTTTTGCATCACAAAACTATGCTCAACAATTACAACGAATTTCTACTGACGAAGGCCTATCACAAAGTTACGTTTTGCAGACTCAAGAGGATGATATTGGTTATATTTGGATAGCAACCCAACAGGGTTTAAACCGTTTTGATGGATATAATGTAAAAACTTTTAGTGGCGGCTTTGGCCTAGATAAACACTATATTTATGCGTTATTTAAAGCCGAAGACGGAAAAATCATTGTCTCAACAGACCTTTCTGGTGCTTATATAATAGATCCCCTCACTTTAAAAACCGAAAAAATCTATTCTGGTCAAATAGATAAAGAACAAAAAATATTCTCTCCGATCTCTGCAATGACTCAGCAACAAGGTACTTTTTACTTCGCCATAGATGCCCAAATATATACATTTGATGAGACGAGTAAACGCTTCACATTTAAGCTAATCCTGCCAAATAAAGGTGACTACATTCGGTCATTAACAATATATAAAAACACTTTATATATTGGTACAAATGATGGTTTATACACTGCAAATATAGATAATTCAGAACTTGTAAAAATACCTCTTCATCCCCCTGAAAAAAATACGATAGATAATGTAAACGTCAAATTCTTAAGTGTTGATAATGAATTAGGATTACTTGTTGGTACTGTTGAAGGCATGTATCAATTAGCATTCGATAATAACAAAAATATATCTGCAGCAAATATTACAACTTTAATCCCTGATTATAATATATGGGATTATGCCAATACTGTTTACGGGGAGTTTGTAGCAACCCAAAGTGGATTGTTCAGTTATCACCGCGAAACCAAAGAACTAGAATTCGTATTAAATTATGAAAAAAGTAAGTTTAATATTAATGAAAACTCAATAAACGATCTAATGGTTGATAAGTCCGGCGTACTTTGGCTCACATCTAGAACCCAGGGCGTGTTTACATGGCCAATTAAAACCCGACGGTTTAAACACATTACTTTACCCGGTAACAATACTATTCATGCCACCTACCAAGACAAAAATAATATTATTTGGTTAGGAACAGAAGATGGAATTGCACGGTACGACAAAGCAACAAATAAAAGTGATGTATATCTGAGCTCAACCGACTCAAAAGCAATATACGGGGCATCTGCCGTTTATGATATTTTTGCGTCTTCAATTGGTAATAATCAATTCCTTTGGCTTGTTACTTTCAACGGGTTCAAACTGTTTGATAAACAAACGGGTAAAATTATTGAAAATAAAGACACAGAAAAAAATGTAATTAACCAATCCAACTTATTTGGCTTTGCCCAGTTATCTGCAGACACATATGCATTTATGTCGGATGATAATTTTTATGTTTTTAATGAAACAACAGGAAAAACAAGAATTATTAAGGGGCTCAAAGAGCAAGTCGATCCTTTATTTTCTTACGCTTTTTATAAACACCTTAAAACTAACCCTGACGAATTTTTACTTGGTACATCAAAAAGCTTCCTTAGGTACAACGAAAAAAATCAAAAATTAACAACTATATTTCAGTCATTTAACCCTAAAAAAGATATTTTTTACACGGTAGAAAATTTTTACTTAGACTCAAAGCGAAATATTTTATGGTTAGCAACCACCCACGAAGGTTTACTTGGTGTTGACCCAGTTACTTATGAGAGAAAACACTACATAGGATTAAAAAATTCATTTAATACTGATTCTATTTATTCATTACTTCCTGATGAAAATGGTTTTTTATGGGCAAGTACCGACAATGGTTTGTATCAAATAAACTTAGATACACTCAATGTAATGAGTTATTCAGTAAAAGACGGGTTGAACATAAACCAATTCACACAAATCGCAGCAACAACATTAAATGATGGCAAATTAATTTTTGGTAGCAATGCGGGAGCTCTACTGTTTGATCCCTTAGATTTTGATGAGAAAGAGTTATTTAAAAAAAATAACTTAGCTATTACTGATATAAATCTCTTTACCAAAGAACTAAATTATTATCCGCAGAAATACCTTAGCCAACCGCTTGAGCTTGACTATGAGGATATGGGTCTTACGGTTAGTTTTTCTAGCTTTTCTTACCCCAATATAGACAAAGCGTATTATAAGGTAATTCTTTCAGGGCCAACATCCCTTACATATGAAGACTTACAATCTAATCAAGTGTTTTTCACAAAGCTTCAACCAGGTAGCTACTCACTAACAATATCAGCACATAATCGTGATGGTGTTGTTACAAGCGAACCAGCCACACTCAACATCAACGTAGCCTACGCTCCTTGGAAATCGCCCTTTTCTATTGCCGCCTATGTAATTTTAATACTTGCCGTATTGTTTTTCATTTTTTGGCAATACCGCAGCCGCCAAGTTGCAATTGAACGAGCCCATAGAGCCACTATTCATTCACAAAAACAAACAGAACTCGCGCTTAAAAATAATAAAAGCGGTGTTTGGGATTATAATTTTAAAGATAATTCTGTAAACACACTTAGAGGAAGTGAGCTAGGTTACTCAGACTTACCTGAACGCGTGCACATAGGCCAATTTTTAGTACTTATACATCCAGATGATCGTCGTCGTTTTGAAAGCCAATGGGAAAACTATTTCAAATATAAAAAACAGCAAAATTGGCAAGCAACCTATCGTTTACAACACAAAAAAGGCCACTGGCTGTGGTATCAAGATACAGGGCAAGTTATTTATAACCCTCAAACAAATGAGCCTTTATATGTTTCTGGCATATATACCAACATCACCGAGCAACGGGCTAACGAGCAACAAGCAAAAATTTTAGGTGAAGCGTTCAGCCAAATAAACGACTGGTTACTTATACTCGATGAACATTTAATGCCATTTTCTGCGAACAACAGTTTTATTGAAACATTTTCAAATGAAAAAGTAGCCACTAAAATTAGTCCTAAATTGTTCATAAAAGCGATTGGTAAAGATAAGTGTAAAGAATTTGCTGGTATTTTAAAAAAATTAAAACCGACAGAAAACTGGCAAAGTGATGCTTATATAAAAACAGCAAGAAATAACGAACATCCAATTCACATAAGTGCCACAGCAGTTACAAAAGATACTGCTAGTTACTACGTAGTTGTTATTACAGATTTAACCGAACAAAAACGTGCTGAAAACGAGCTGCGCTATTTAGCTAATTTTGATCCTCTAACGCATTTACCAAATCGTAGTTTAATGTATCAGAACATCGAAAAAGCGATTAGATATGCCGATGAAAATAATACACAATGTGCATTGTTATTTATTGATTTAGATAAATTTAAACCTGTTAATGACTCTTTTGGCCACGCAGTTGGCGATAAGCTCTTGTGTAATATTACCCAAAGAGTGAACGGTATGCTCGGCGCAAACGCAAAACTTGGCCGACAAAGTGGTGATGAATTTTTAGTGCTGATTCAAAATATAAAATCGCTTCAGTCTCTTCGCGATACAGTAAGAAAAATTAGTAATGAGTTAGCTAATAAAGTAATTATTGAAGACTTCTCTATTAATATTTCAGCCAGTATTGGCGTTGCTTTATACCCATTCGATGCTGTAACCACCGATTTACTTATCCGTAATGCCGATGTAGCCATGATGCACGCTAAACAAGGCGGGAGAAACGACTTTAAGTTTTTTAGCGATGAAATGAATGAGCTGATAAAACAAAAGTTACTGCTCGAAAATGATTTAAAAGATGCAGTAAAAGACAACCGATTTTTTAATCACTATCAGCCCATTATCGATATAGAAGAAAAAACAATAAATGGCGTGGAGTTACTCATGCGCTGGAAAAATCAAGGACAGTTGGTATCCCCAGCACTTTTTATACCGGTAGCAGAAGAAACCGGTTTAATAGAACTCCTTACTGAGCAAGCATTGCAACGAGCTCTTATTGAAATTGCACCTATACTCAGCGCAAACCCATTGTTTTATATATCTTTAAACTTATCGCCTAAACACATTTTAAAAACAAACATAACCCAGCGGTTAATGTCCATATTAGCGGACTCTCAAGTTCATCCAAGACAATTAAGACTTGAAATAACAGAGAGTATTTTACTAGAAGATAAACTCAAAGCAGCCAAGCAGCTACAAAACTTAAAAGCTGCTGGGTTTAAATTACTACTTGATGATTTTGGTACTGGTTACTCGTCACTCACCTATTTGAGCCAATTTCCTATTAATGTTATTAAAATAGATCAAAGCTTTGTAAACAGTATTGGTATAGATAAAGGGGATGAGTCAATTATTAAGACCATTCTTTTATTGGCCGAAAACCTAGATCTTTACTGTATTGCAGAAGGAGTAGAAACGCGCGAACAGATGATCTTTTTAGCCGAGGTTGGGTGTACTGTACTGCAAGGTTATTACTTTGCAAGGCCAATGGATGCTAAAGACTTACGTAAAAGCGATTGTTTTAGCAATATCATTGATTTGATTTGATTTGATTTGATTTGATTTAAAACATTAAAAGCGTGCTAATCATTATTACACGCTTTTATATTAATTAAATGCTACTAATGGATGTGATGGCATTCGTGGCTTTCTATTTGTAATACACTATTGCGTACATTAAATTTTTCAGCTAACAGTTGTTCTACCTTCATACGACATGCTTCATCGTGTTTTTCAATAGTACAATGCTCTTTAAGTACAACGTGCGCCCCGACTACTACACCCTTATATTTACGCGTTACAGTGACGTTATGGACATTGTGAACATGCTCCATATCTGTAATCTCACTTTCAATATCTGCAACTTTAGGAAGTTTGGCCTTATTTAAGCGTAAACCTTTTATACAACTAATAATGACCTTAACACCGGTAAACAACACGAAAGAGGCGATTAACATGCTCGATAAAATATCGATAACAACCCAGCCCGTAAAATATATAAGAATACCAGCCACAAATGTCGATACGGTAGAAATCAAATCAAAGAATGAATGTAAAAATACCGCGTAAACATTAATACTCGCTTTGCGGCCTTCATATAAAACCCATGCAGCAGCACCATGAAATAAAAAACCAATAGCAGCAATAACCGACATTAAATAACTATTAATAGCCAGCTCATTTCCTTCATGCTGGTGTATATAGCGCTCACCACCTTCATACAAAATAATTAAACTGATTGCTAGGTATAAAAATCCGTTCACCAGACCACCCAAAAGCTCGGCTCGTTGATGGCCATCGTTATAGGTTTTAGCAAAATGAATAGCGAGACTTGATGCAATCAGTGCGATGAATAACGAGCTATTGTGAACAAACAAATGCCCCGCATCGGCAAGTACAGCAAGCGAATTAGAATAATAAGCACCTATAACCTGAATTACCATAAACGAACACGTAATTGCTAGCGCAATAAGTAACCGACGACGAGAAGCTTGGTGTGTAGTGATTTCTGTCATGAAATGCTTGAATAACCTATACTTAAAGTGTAAATAAACCAAAGATGGCTTAGAGTAGAAAAGGGTAATGATATACAGTATCAATTATAATACGTACTGCCCTCAAACGCACTAAAAACTTAGTAAATCAAAAAAAATGTGCTAATAATTAGTAGGGCTTGTTGAACTTCGGTGGTTGAATTTACACCAGTATTTTTTTTTAGGCAAGGCAGAGCCTATGTAGTGTGGCTATTCCCCATAAATAGGCGATAACGCAGCATAAATACCAAACATGTGCTGCCTTTTGAGCTCGTTCTAAGGACGATTAACACGCCCAAGTAAAAACAATAAAAATACAATAGATAACAATTTAATTGTGGCTTAAACACATGGAGAGTTGAGTGAGTAATAACCTATCAAATGAAATATGGCGAAACTTGGAGTTACTGCCGTTTTGTGTATTACTTTATGATGCCAATGAAAATATATTTAAAGTTAACAGCCAAGCACAGGACTTGTTTGGCTTAAGAAATAAATCACATTTTAATAAAATTGATTTTTCACACATCACTTTAACCAATCATCACAGTAAAAAAGAACTATTAGTCGAGGAGCTATTCTTTGATTATTTCACTGCAAATAACCAATGCCAGTTTGTTTTATCAAAACAGGTATCTAAATTGCTACTCAATGTAAAATTTGCAAAATTACCTAACTCAAGCTCCATTATTATAATCGATGTATTGAATAATAATGTAGATGAACAATATGATTTTGATAATATTATTTCGAACATATCAACTGACTTAATTGATATTCAAAACGACGACGTTGATAAGCATATCAACTACGCATTAAAAGCTATTGGTACCGTTTGCCACGCAGATAGAAGTTATCTTTTTAAGTTTGCCGAGGATGGTAAAACCATAAATAACACCCACGAATGGGTCAATAATGATATACAAGCATTTAAAGAGGACTTACAAAACCTTCCGAAAAGCGATCTCCCATATTTTTTTAGTTTGATGGCACGTACTCACTTATTTAGAGTTAACGATGTAACGTCGTTACCCATTCAAGCAATGAGCGAAAAAACAATTTTCCAGCGACAAAAAATAAAATCAGTACTTTGCATTGGTCTACGTTATGACAAAGAGCTCGTTGGCTTTATAGGCTGTGATTGCGTTGTTCAAAAGCGAAACTGGACTGATTTAGACCTTATTCGCTTAAGGTTAGTAGGTGAAATGCTTGCTAATGCTTTCAAAAATTTAAATTACAAGCAAGAGCTACAACAAGCTCAGCAGCAACTCATTAATGCCAATCATAAACTTAACAAACAAGTTAATACTGATGGCCTTACAAACATTGCTAACCGACGCTGTTTTGATCAAACTTTAAAATGCGAAATTAAGCGCGGCGCACGTAATAAAGAACCCATTAGTTTAATAATGTGTGATATTGATTTTTTTAAGCGTTATAACGATAACTATGGGCATCAGCTAGGTGACGAAGTGTTAAAACAAGTTGCCAAAGCGCTGCATGATCTTTGTAAACGTGAAGGTGATTTAGCCGCTCGTTTCGGTGGTGAAGAATTTGCGATAATTTTACCTGCAGTCGACACAGATCATTGCCAAAGATATGCTGTTCTTATTCAGGAAAAAATTGCAGAACTTGCAATTGAACATAACTTTTCAAGTGCCAGTAAATACCTCACTTTGAGTATCGGATTTTATAGCCTTATACCCAATCAAAAAACAACACCTAAAGAAGTTATAACTAACGCCGACATAGCCCTTTATAACGCAAAAGAAACAGGCAGAAATAAAATAGCCAGTTTTTACAAAAACCGACTAAGCCGGCGCGCTACAGTGAGTTTTAGTGGTTAAAAGTTCGCTGTAGTGATAATCTATACACGCTGAAATTATAAACAATACAACCACTCAGCGTTTAATTATTATAAGGAATGTTTAAATGGATCCAGTCACACAAATTCTCGATATGGTTTTTACTGTTGAGGCTTTTTTACTTGTTTTTGTTATCGTGCTTTTAAAAAGTAGCGTTAAATTTGTACCACAAAACCGCGCCTGGTTAATCGAACGTTTTGGTAAATACCAATCAACTAAAGAAGCCGGCCTTAACTTTATTATTCCATTTATTGATAGAATCTCGGCTGATCGTAGCTTAAAAGAACAAGCTCAAGATGTACCATCGCAGTCAGCTATCACTAAAGATAACATCTCACTTATAGTTGATGGCGTACTGTACTTTAGAGTACTAGACCCGTACAAAGCAACGTATGGCGTTGACGACTATACGTTTGCAGTTGTACAACTTTCACAAACAACAATGCGTTCAGAATTAGGTAAAATGGAGCTTGATAAAACATTTGAAGAGCGTGATTTACTTAATACCAACATTGTTGCAGCTATAAACCAGGCATCTGAGCCTTGGGGTATTCAAGTACTTCGCTACGAAATTAAAGATATTGTGCCGCCTAACTCTATTATGGAAGCGATGGAAGCACAAATGAAAGCTGAGCGTGTTAAACGAGCTCAAATTTTAGAGTCAGAAGGTGATCGCCAAGCAAATATCAACGTTGCTGAAGGTAAAAAACAAGCACAAGTACTTGCTGCTGAAGCCGACAAAGCCGAGCAAATTTTACGCGCTGAAGGTGAAGCAACAGCTATTACTACGGTTGCAGAAGCACAAGCAAATGCACTTATTAAAATAGGCGAAGCTGCAGATACAGAGCAAGGTCAAAAAGCAATTCAGTTAGATTTAGCAACTAAAGCAATCGCGGCTAAAGAAGCGATTGCTCGTGAATCATCAATTGTATTACTGCCAGACAACGCGACAGATGCAAGCTCAATGGTTGCCCAAGGTATGGCAATCATTAATAGCTTAAATAAAAAGCATTTGGGTTAATAACTAAATAAAGAGGTTTGTATGGATTTTATTACGCAAAATTTACCGCAAACACTTATGGTACTTGGTATTGTTGCTTTAATAATAGAAGTAGCAGTACTTGGCCTTTCTACATTTATTTTGTTGTTTTTTGGATTATCGCTATTCCTTACAGGATTATTAATGAGTTTTGGTATTTTACCTGACTCATTAGCAACAGCCCTTTGGAGTAATGCAGTTGTAACAGCTGGCTTAGCCGTTGCACTTTGGAAACCATTAAAACAAATGCAAAATCGCGTAGATAAGAAGCAAGTGAATAGTGATTTTGCTGAACTGACTTTTGTACTTACTAGCGATGTAACAGAACAAGGTTTAACTACCCATCAATATTCAGGTATTAGCTGGAAACTCAAAAGTGAGCAACCAATTAGCGCCGGTACTGAGGTTTTAGTAACCAAAAAAGAAGTGGGTGTTATGTGGGTTAAGCCTAAAAGCTAACCATCACTTTAAAACAAGCACTGTGTATAATAAATTACAGTAAAACGGGCGACTCAAACTGCCCGTTTTTTATGCCTGAGATTTGAAATACAGCGCCTTGTTCAGTAACAGTATTATTAATCGATTCATCAAATGCCGATGTCACAAGTAACAATTCAGCATTTTTACCGCCAAATGCAGTGCATGTCGGTTTTATTGCACAAAGCTTTATTGTTTTAATTAGCTCACCGCCTGGGGATAAACACATAACACACCCCATTCCCCACACAGCTAGCCACAAATTACCTAATTGGTCGGTTACGCAGCCATCGGGGTCAACATCAGTATTATTAAATTGATAAAAAACACGTGGCTCAGAGCAAGGTTCGCCAGTTTGCTCATCCAAATCTAATACATAAATACAACTCGTTAAAGAGTCGCAGTAATAACCGCGTAAACGTGGCTTATCAAAGCACAATCCATTTGGGATACTCAAGTTACTTACAACGACTTTAAGCTGGTGTTTATAATAACGGTATATCTTACCGTCACCTTTTTTAGCATTTACGTCCATTGTACTTAACCAAAAACCACCCCATGGATCAGCGCGGCCGTCGTTTGAACGCCTATTTAGTTGTGTATTTTCAATATTAAGAATAAGGTGGCGAGTGCACGAATTAATATGGTATTTGTATAAACCAGTACTTGTACCTAGCAACAAGTGCTGCTCATCAATCCACGCTATTGCACTGAGTGTATCAGGCATATTAACTGTTTTTAGTTGGCTTTCGCTGTGTATTTTTTTGCTTAAAAGTAATTTTTTATTTATGTCGACCCAATAAAAAGTATTCAGCATAGGGTGCCAAAGAGGACTTTCTGCAAGCCGATTCTGTGTGCTTTCAAAAATGGTTACGCTAGGGTCAAACATAAATACTTATTCTTTATTATTAACAAAGCCTTGTAACCCAAACCTTACCAGAAAACAGTTGATTTCGCGATGTGTACCTGGCTTTAATTTATCAACACCTTCAGTAATCTCTATCGCATTTTTTAGACTGAGTTGATAACATCAAATTTAATAAAAAGGATTGACCATGAACAACAATAATAAAAATACACTCGTCGTTGAAGGCGGTGCAATGCGCGGTATATTTGCCGCAGGTGTGCTTGATGAGTTTTTAAAACAGCAATATCAGCCGTTTGAACGCTATTTTGGTGTTTCAGCCGGGGCCACTAATATAGCCGCATTTTTATGCAAACAACCAATGCGAAATTATAAAGTGATTACTGACTATTCATGCCGTCCTGAATTTATTAATTTAGCGCGCTTTATTAAAGGTGGTCATTTATTTGATTTAGATTGGTTATGGCAAGAAACGATTCGCGAAATACGTCTTCATACAGAGGTATTCGAACAAACTCCACACGAGTTTTATATTGTATCTACGGCAATCGAATCAGGCAAAGCACACTATTTAAAAGCCACCAGCGCCGATATGGTGCATCAATTAAAAGCATCATGCGCTATATCCATTGCATATCGTGACTACCCTATTATTAATGACATAGCGATGACCGATGGCGGTGTTGCTGATTCAATTCCGGTTATAAAAGCTTACGAAATGGGTGCACGCGAAATCACCGTTATTTTGTCTCAATGTTTAGGCTATCGTAAAAAACCAAGTAAGGCACCTTGGCTTACTAAAAAAATGTATAAAAACTATCCCGCATTAATTCAAACGACCTTAAATAGGGCTGATTTTTATAATAAGTCTATCGATTTTATTATGAATCCACCAAATGACTGCAAAATCAATATCATTGCACCACCGGCTAATTTTAAAGTTGGGCGTACCACTAAAAAGTTTGAAATACTTAATAGTGGTTACAACATGGGAGTTGATACTGCTAAGGCCTTTTTAGCTAAATAACTGCATTATTTAACCTAATAATTGCGGTGCTTTACCCGCAATAACTGCGGTTAGTAAACCAGCTAACATAGCTCCCACAACGGTGCATATTGCACCGCCTAAAATACCGTAAACACTCATAAAACATATCAGCGCTAAACCAAATAGCAGTGCACTTAAAAATGTTTTAGTCGCTAATGTAAGTGTGTTTTTTCGTAGGTTGAGCATCATTAATAATAAACTTACCATCGCAATTGTAATTAGTAGCTCGTTCATGCGAGTTGTACCTCAACTTGTAATTTTTGTGTGCTTTTTATTTTTAAAGCACCAAACATACACACGGTACCCACCACCATAAAGCTTATATCTACTACCGCAACAAGCGAGCTATTAAGGTTAATAACATTGCTCACTCCAAATATAATATTAAGTGGCAGCACCAAAGCAAGCGAAGCGCCGCATAGTAAAAGTGTCAGCTTAAAGTAGTTTTTATAACCTATGGGCAATACGCTTAAGAGTACCCATGCCAACCACGTATAAAAAAACACGGGTCCAAAAAAGCTATTTTGCGCCACACCAATAACGGTATAATTAAGTACAACTTGCACAGGAAATAGCACAAAGCTTGCTAATACCAAGCCACCACAACTGCCAATAATAAAGCGATTCCAGCGTGCATATGCCTGCATACTCAGTGAAGGACTACTGCCACGTATACGCTTTGCTAGCCACATCATCATGCCCGAAATAGGTAAAAGCGCAGTACTTAAACCAAGTAATACCCAAAGCAGTTTGACAAACACCCCTGCAAAGTTTCCAAAGTGCAGCGGAAACATCAGCTCAATTACTTTTATTGAAACACCTGAAATATCACCAAAACTACTCATCGACTGTACAAACTCACCATTGCCTTGGTAATGCAGTAACTGAGAAGCAACAGCCTCGCCACCTAACAAACGCAAATATACCTGCGCATTCGCATCGTTATGCGCCATTATTGTGACATCTCTAATTATTGCTTCAGGGTAACGACTATGAGCATGCTCTAAAATAGTGTCTATTTTTGTAGGTTGCTTAATGTGGCTAACTACAGGCTCAGGAATGGCGGTAAACGTTTCTATTAACTTATCTTGATCGCCACCAAAGCTCACAAAGGCAGCTGCTGGTAGTAAAATAATGGTCGCGAGCCCTAAAAATGATCCTGTAAAACCAATCACAATATTAAATACGCTGCCCCAAATACCTATAACCTTATGAGCATCGCTTATTGCAATATCTAACCCTTTATCTCGCCTAAACGTAAAGAGCTCTTTTATCAATTTGCGATGAATAAACAAGCCTGTCACTGCACTTACTAAAAGCGTTAAACCTAAAAACCCAGTGAGTATTAACCCAATTGGTCGCCCTAAATGCAAATCTGCATGAAACTCACCTATATAAGTTGGCGCATCGGTTTTTTTATTGGCGTAAAACTCTTTACTAGGCCCATAGTAAGTATTTTCCAGCACCAGTGTATTGGGATGAAATTGAAATACTCTAGCCACCTCTTGGTCGTAATTTTCATCGCCATGGTGAGATTCAAATACCAACGTTAATAAATGAAAGTTATGCCCACTTGGTAAAAACACATGAATGTTTTCGCCAAATTCACTAGGTACTTGTTTATGATATTCGTTTACTAGTCTATTAATTTTCGCGCTGGCAACGTGTTGGCTAGATTGCAGTTCTGGATTAGCCCATATTTTTAACTCAGGTCGCGACAGAACTGCTAATGCGCCGCTAAATGCAACAATAAATAGCAGTACCGCAGTAATAATTCCTACCCAGCTATGTAATAAAAATAGCTTTTTTAAAATAATCGACTTCATCCCTGCCCCTGCGTTAACGCCCAAAAACTCAATAAACCATGTAATACACACAATGCAATCATGACTACAAAAGGTTGCCATACTTTTTGCGCCAAATACGCATAAATAAACAACGCAGTCCAAATAACAGGAAAGAGTAAAATAGGCAGTAATATTTGTTCATTCATTTGAAATGGTAAATAGGTTGTCATACCCGGAATCATTATTACCGCTGTAACTAGCGCTAAAACACACGCAATTAAGTGCCTTCTCCGTGTAGCTGTAAACGTTTTTTTATTATTCATTATTCGCTCAATAAATTTGCCCAAACATATACAAAACAGCATATGCAAATGATAACAATTACTATTATAAATTGCATTTATCACTTAATGCAATTTATTAAACAAATTAAGTCTAATAACACTGTTGGTTTGCCTTAAGAGCTTTTATGCTACGCCTCGCAATTTAGGTACGCAGTAATGCGTCATTTCAGTTAAGCCGAGTTCGGGCTTTTTAATTTTTCAGGAAGCAGTAAACCGTGGATATAATTAACTCGATTATTTTAGGTATTATTGAAGGTATAACAGAATTTTTACCCATATCATCAACCGGGCACTTAATTGTAGCGTCAAAGTGGTTAGGCATTGAATCAACAGACACTAACCTCGCCTTCGAAGTCATTATTCAACTTGCCGCCATTTTAGCGGTACTAGCTAACTATAAAGACAAGTTTAGCCCTAAACATTTTAATTTATGGATTAAAGTTGCCATTGCATTTATTCCTTTGGGTATTATTGGTTTTATATTTAGTGATGTAATAAAAACACTGTTTAGCGTACCTGTAGTAGGTGTTATGTTTATTGTAGGCGGTGTGATTTTTTTACTATTAGAGCGCAGTTATAAAGAGGCTCACTGCACAACTACCGATGTAACCCAAGTTACTTATAAACAAGCACTTTGGATTGGCGTAGCACAAGTATTTGCGTTAATTCCAGGGACTAGTCGTGCTGGGAGCTCTATTGTTGGTGCCATGTTGTGTGGTTTAAACCGAAAAACCAGCGCTGAATTTTCATTTTTACTTGGTTTACCTGTACTTGCAGCAGCCTCAGGGTACGACTTACTTAAACATTACCAACTGTTTAGCTTAGATGACCTAACTGCCCTTGCTGTGGGTTTTTTAACGTCTTTTATAGTTGCTTATTTTACTATTAAACTATTCATACGCTTTCTAGAAAATTTCACTTTTGTTAGTTTTGGTCTTTACCGAATCGTATTTGGTGTTATTTTACTAACTAACCTGATGTAATGGTCTCCTCCCTATACGGCATCTATGTGCCATGATTAAAGTGGTTACAATAATCAAAGGGAGAAGACCAAAATGAAGATTACAACAATTGGTTTAGACATAGCAAAAA
>NZ_JACGWD010000132.1:0-3350 GCF_014077565.1 Pseudoalteromonas sp. 5Ae-yellow | reverse complement strand
GCTCCGTATCTGCATCAATTGCTAAAGTTGAATGCGCATATAGCGTTCTTGTTTTTGATGGTTTTCCTAATGTATTTGCACAGTTCACATCGCCTAATTCTTTGCAAACACTGTGTTTAAATGTCAATCCTGTCGTATCTTGGATAGCGAGAACCAAAGGCAACTGCTTTACCGCTTCACTCGTTCGTGAGAACCCTGAATCTGCAATCGCTTGAGGGGATATTTTCTCATTTCTAATGAAACGATAAGCGGCTTCAATTTTTGCGGGTGTATCAGAAGCCTTAACAATTGAGCTGTCTGCATTCTCAGCCATATCGCTTGCTAGTAGAGCTAATCGTCGGGTGCGTCTCGGATCACCTAAATTAGCGTTACCAAAAATTAATTGAGCCCATTCTTCAGAAGTGTTTGTGTGCATACGATAAATCTATGAGTGATGATGATCGATTAGATCACAGACTTAACGATATTCAAAGACTTGTGTATAAGAGACAGACTTACATCGATGTAAGACCGAGCAAAGCTTCCGCGTTCTGCTCACGCCCCTTACCTACATCCATGTTGGCAACAAAGAGTAAATAGCCCTTAGGAAGAAACCTTTGGGCAGCGCCTGTTTGGCATTAATGCTACGTTATCGCCCATTTATGGAAAATAACCACACTGCATAGGCTCAACTTTGCCTAAATACCAAACACACTGCTACAAACTTAACCCTAAACGTTTAACAAACCCTAGCCTTCATTGCTCAACTCAGCTTTTCCCACACTTGCGCTAAACGAGAGAGCTTTAAATGTTTAGATTCAATAACCTGCTCTGGGGCATATTTATCAAGTAATAAATAAAGTGTCTCACTTACAATTGGCTTAGCTAAATAGTCATTCATCCCCGCGTCTATAAATCGATCTTTATCACCATGAATCGCATTTGCAGTGAGTGCTATTATGGGGGTGGCTATACCTAACTTTCTGATTGCTTTAGTTGCAGAAATCCCATCGAGTATTGGCATTTGGATATCCATAAAAATAATATCAATTTCATCGTTTTGCGCCTTGATTATTGCCTCTTGACCATCACTAACAATATGTACACGGCAACCTTTTTGTTCTAAAAACTGCCGAATTACAATTTGATTATTCGTATTATCTTCAGCAACCAATACCTTGGTTCCGCTTAACTGAGTTAACCCTAAGGAGCTTTCTAAAGTTTCTTTTTGCTCACGATTGGTAAATATAATATCCAAATGAAACAGCTGCTCTTCTAATAAACTAATTGCCCGTAGTACATGCGATACTTTATAAGGGCCATTTAACCTAAGCTCTCTGTCGTTAATATTTTGCGGTAATAAGCTTTTACCTAGCAAATCTAGGATGAGTAAACACGGTGAATTAAGGGAGTTGTATGTATTTATACGCTCGCGTGTTTGGGCTAACATTTGAGGATCAGTTAGTACAATTGCATCAGGAAAACTATCGTACTTGGGTATATCTGGGCATACTTCGTAATGTTCAAAAGTGATAGAAAACCGAGTGAGCGTATGCTCCAAGGCTGTTTTTAGAATTTCGTGACTTCCTACTATCCATACTTTTGGTTTTTTACTTCGTGCTGCAAACCCTTCTCTTAAAATTGAGTCAGTTGTGTCTATTTGCAGCGGGTAATTAACTATAAACTCGCTTCCTTTATTAAACTCAGAACTAACCGAAATATCTCCACCTACCACATCACAAATTTGCCTACATATCGCAAGCCCTAAGCCACTGCCACCATGCTTTCGAGTAATTGAATTATCGGATTGAATAAAAGGCATAAACATACTGTCAATTTTATTTTTTGCAATTCCCATACCCGTGTCTTTTACAGATATATAAAGGTTTAAATTATTACCTTCAATATGAGTGAACTTAACAGTAACCGTTATTACACCATGTTGAGTGAACTTAATCGCATTGGCTAATAAATTTATGACTATTTGTCTTATACGGGCATGATCACCAATTACTTGAGCTGGTACATCAGGATAAAAATCAAAAATAACCTCAAGCCTTTTTTGTAAAGCACTTTGGGAAATTATATCTATTGCTTCTTCAATACACGTATCAATACTAAATGGCTGATTATTGAGTGTTATGGCTTGTGCTTCAAAACGTGAGTACGTTAATACATCGTCCAATACACTTAATAGCGCGTCAGAACTTGTTTTAATCATTTGTGTATAGCGCATTTGTTCAGAAGTTAAACCGGTATGATGCAAAATATCTGCAGATCCAATCACAGCATTTAATGGCGTGCGAATTTCATGGCTAATATTTGCCATGAATCGGCTTTTTGACTCCGCTAGGGTTTCTGCCTGATGTTTAGTTTCAAGTAATATTTGCTCGCTTTCAATACGCTCTTGTATATCCACAAGTGTCGCAGCAATTGATGATAAATCACTTTCGTAGCCACCAACAATTGGAGTAAGTGTAATTTCGACCCAGTTATTTATACCTTGTGCATTAATTAAACGTATATCAAAGCGACGAATGTCACGCTTACCTTGTTTATAATCAAGTAAAGTGCTACTAATTTTTTCTACATCTTCTTTTGCTATAAACTTAATTATAGGTAAGCCAAGGCTCTCATCTACCTTGCTGTGTAGAACTCGCTGCCATGCTTGATTTATAAATAATAGATTGCCAAATGTATCAAGGCGTAAAACAATATCAGGGATATTATCAACGACAGAGTGATAATTATATTCTATCTCTGCCATTGCTTGTTCGGCTTTAACTCGCTGCGTAATATTAGTTTCTATAGCGATAAAGTGCTTTACTTGGCCTTCATCATCTCGCACTGGGTTTGCATCAATAGCAACCCAATAAATATTACCGTTTTTATCGTAATTTGTAGTTTCAACTTGAAAAGGAAGTCCATTTTTTACGGCATGAGACATGACCTTACGGCTTTTTTCACATGTTTTTGGCCCTTGCAGTAAATGACCAGGACTGGTGCCTATAACCTCATCACAGGTGTAACCTGTAAGTACTTCAAAACTATTGTTAACCCACTCAATTACGCCAAATTTATCTGTAATTATCACTAAGTTATTTGTATGGCTCGCAACAAGCGATAAGCGTTTTACATATTTTTGCTGTTGTGTAAGCAAAAGTTGTGAGTCTTTATGACGTTGAATGTCATAGAGTGAACCTATAAAACCGCTTTTTTCATCATAAACTAGCCTCAACTCAAACGTGAGCGTCTAGCGAACTACACCTATGTTTTAAAATTCCAGGGTAACAAGCTGTCGATATCGGGCTCAGGCTGGCACAGTTCATCAAGGCAAGCACAGATGTAATTAAATGGGATTAGACCATTTA
>NZ_JACGWD010000010.1:0-78649 GCF_014077565.1 Pseudoalteromonas sp. 5Ae-yellow | reverse complement strand
CAGCAAAAGCTGCTGCCACTGTGCGCTTGTTCTGTAAGTTTTCATCACCTGCTCCGAATTTATCATTGAGCAGGTATTTTTAGATAATCAGAACATCGATGCTAGGTGTGGTTCGCTAGACGCTTACCGGTCAACAATGTCGAGCATATTAACGACATCGGCCATGGATTTGTCATTATAAATAACCATACCGATCAACAACCAAGCCATCGATTCTAGGGTTAGTTTTCTTTTTCGTAGTGTAACGGTTTCGGTCAGTGCATAGGCTTCTTCGATAAGAGATAAAGGGAGTAAATCTGCGAGTGTTTCAACGTCATTAGGTTTGATGTTGTTGATAATATCGAGAGCATTAGAAAGTTGCATAAAAAATCCGAATTCTACAAAAGAATTCGGATTCTTACATACCTAGAAGATCGTTCAAGTGCTATTAACTATTTCTTAAATGATCGGCATTAATCACTAAAGTGATGCTTTTTATTACCAATAAATTCTTATCTAAATAATACATCTTCTCGGTTAAACCATTTAACGCAAAATGCCAGTAGCCCTGCAGCAATGATTGCTGTTGCTAAAAATATTAAGCCTACAAAGGTGTAATCAACAGTCCCTTTTACTATTTCTTTAATTGCTAATGCTACGTTTGTAACAGGAATGAATGCTGTTTTAGCAGTAAGCTCCATATTAGGCATAACGGAAATTATAATTGGAAAAAATACCACCATGCTTAATGGTGTCATGTAATTTTGCGCTTCTTTAAACGAACGCGCATAGATTGATATAGCCAGTGCTAATGATGAAAAAATAGCTGCAATTGGCAACAGTAATACAAAAATCATCAGCAAGTCTGTAATACCTAATGTACTAAACGCGGCTTTAATAAAATCTAGATCTGCAAATGCTAATGCTAGTGCTATCCAGCACCCCATACTAATTACGGTGATGGTAGTAGATGCGATTGAAGTAGTGAGTAGAGTAATAAATTTACCTAATACTAGCTCTGTACGAGTAATAGGGGTAAGTAATAACGTTTCTAGAGTACCACGCTCTTTTTCACCGGCGCCTAAATCAATTGCTGGGTAGGTTGCACCCATTAATACAAGAGGGATAAGTAAATAAGGTAAAAAGCCACCCATTTTCTCGCCTAAGTTTTCACGCTTATCTGCGGTATCAACTTTTATTACATCAACTGGATTTAACAGCGCTGCGTGAGCTGACATATCAATACCAAAGCTAATTAATTGTTCTTTTTGTAAGTTGTCGCTGTATTCTTTTGCGAGCTCTTTTACACGTTCAAATAAGAAGTTAATTGATTTTGAATCGTTAAATACCACTTGCCATTTACTTTGCTTTTCGTCTCTTAACGTTTGTTTGGCATCACTGGGTAAATAGATACCCATATCGATATCACCAGCAATAACACCCGCTTTAAGCTCTTCAATAGTATTGAACGTTTTGCTTCCTTCATACAGCTCAAAACTTTTGTGGTAAAACACCTTATCAGTAAATTCTTGTGCGTACTCACCATTAACAATTACGTATGTATTTACTTTTTGATCAGCATCAAGCGCAGCTTGTGAGCTTATAAATGCAACCACAGCAAATAACAACGGAAAAACAACAATCGGGAAAACAACTACGAACAATAAGGTTTTTTTGTCGCGAAGGAGTTCTCTTAATTCCTTTTTAAATACCTCAAACATCATGTTTCTCCGTTAATATGTTCATAAACGCTTGGTTAAGCTCATCACTATTACCTGCTTGTTTAAACTCTTCTACTGTTCCGTCAAAACAGCTAATACCTTCGTTAATTACAGCGACTCGGTCGCACAAAAGAGCAACTTCATCTAGATGATGGGTTGAGAAAATAACAGGCGTCCCTTGCGCCTTTAAACCTTTGATAAATTTAATAACGGTTTGTGTTGTCATTATATCAAGGCCCGTTGTTGGCTCATCAAGTACAACAACTGCTGGGCGATGAACAACTGCACGCGCTATATTTGCTTTTTGCTTCATACCTGTTGAAAGGTTTTCTGCCCGTTTATCTACAAATTTATGCATATCAAGCAATGTAAATAGCTCATCACAACGCGATGCTATATCGCTTTTGTTCATGCCATGAAGCTTTGCAAAATACTCTATGTTTTCTTTTACAGTTAAGCGGCCATACAAACCCGTAGAGCCTGATAAAAACCCAATAGTCTTACGCCCTAGTAGCGGTTTTTTTACAATATCGTTTCCGGCAATCGTTATTGAGCCTTCATCGGGCTTTAACGCGGTTGAAATCATTCTCAGTGTCGTCGTTTTTCCCGCACCATTTGGGCCGAGTAATCCAAGCACCTCACCTTTAGCGCAACTAAAACTAACGTCTCGTACTGAGTGAAAGTAGTCTTTATCTTCACGAGGATCGATGTCGTCTATTTTATTTTTTTTGTGATCTTTAGTTAGCTTAAATTTCTTTTTAAGCCCAGCAACTTCTATCATGTTCGCATCCTTCGTTTCGCTCTAAAATAATCTGTATTGTTGTAAAAAGAGTCGTCTTTGTTTTCGTCATGCCAACCTGGCACACCTAATAAAGGCAGTGGTGAAAGCTTTTTGTTATCGGCTAAGCAGTTATCTGTATTAATCATCTCATAAAGGGCTTGGTCAAGGTACTTGTATTGAGTTACTAAATCTTTACAAAACATTTCATTAGGTACACAAACAAATAACGCTTTACCCGTTAAACCTATATAAGGCTTTGTTAGCATTTCATAATTAGCATGACCAAACATAAAAGGTTTTATTGTTTTACCCCACTCATGTTTGAGTTCAACGAATGCAGTTTTCCATTGGTGATCGCAAAGCCACTGCTGCCATTTACTCTCACTTATAGCTAATACAACGCCACATTCATCAAAAAGCGTTAGTGCATTACGATGCTTAGTACGCTGTTGCAGCCCATGCTCAGCTATATCTTGCACATGTCTATGGTTTATTAACGCTTTGGTTTTTGGAAATAAACACCATATAAACCCACCAAATAAGTCATGCCAATTTTTACTTCGTGTAGGTACAACACCCGTTTCAAAAATTACTTGCTCGTAATACCGCTCGCCAAAGTCTACCTTTGCATCATCTTCAAAAGTAATAGGAATATTATTCTCATTAATAGCAGTTAAAAATGGAGAAAACCACTGCGGCGCCGGCCAATCTGTTAGTTCGTTAACTTTAAATAGCTCACGTAAATGCGCAAATGCACCTGTTTCTAAACTACTGATTTGCCACTGCTCGGGGGGAGTAAAACGCTTCATTTAAACCTTTAACAATTTATGCCTATAATTTACGAGAAGTTTACCGCAAAAACTGGTTCTGCTTAATAGAAGTTAATATACTAATCACAACTTAAAACAAAAAAAGAGCTGACATGAAACATTATTTCTCTCTCACACTCCTCGCTACTGCTGTTTTAGCAGGTTGCGCAACAACAAGTATTACCCCGACTGATGTAACAAATGGTTATAACAGTATTCAAGCTGATGAACTGGCTAAACATGTAAAAGTACTCGCATCGGATGAGTTTGGTGGCCGTGCTCCTTCATCACCTGGCGAAAAGCTAACGCTTGATTATTTAACTGCGCAGTTTAAAGCTTTAGGTTTAAAACCAGGTAATGGCGACAGTTACTTACAAGAAGTGCCATTGGTTTCTTTAGAAGCTGATTCGAACATGGTGCTTAGTATTGGTGGTAAAGACTATCAATATAAAAAAGATATGGTTATGGGTAGCAGCCGCATTAGCGCACAAGAAGGCATAGAAAATTCTGAACTTGTTTTTGTGGGCTACGGCGTTAATGCACCTGAATACAATTGGAATGACTACGAAGGGTTAGACGTTAAGGGCAAAACGGTTGTAATGCTGGTTAACGATCCGGGCTTTGCAACAAAAGACCCTGCTTTATTTACTGGCGACGCGATGACCTATTATGGTCGTTGGACATACAAATATGAAGAAGCAAGTCGACAAGGTGCAGCTGGCGCAATTATTATTCATGAAACAGCACCTGCGTCATATCCATGGTCAGTAGTTGAAAACTCTTGGAGCGGTGAGCAGTTTGGTTTTCAAAAAGAAAACAACAATATGGATCGTGTAGCTGTTGAAGGCTGGGTTACAACTGACGTAGCAAAAGAGCTTTTCACTAAAGCAGGATTAGATTTCGATACTGCGAAAGAAAACGCAGCTAAAGGTGCTTACCATGTTGATATGGGCGATTTAACTGCTTCTGTTAATGTTAAAAATACGATTAAAAAATCAGTGTCGTATAACTTTATCGCTACGTTACCAGGAAGCGAGCAACCAGATGAGCATGTTATTTACTCGGCGCATTGGGATCACTTAGGTACAGATAAAACACGTAAAGGCGATCAAATTTACAACGGTGCTCACGACAACGCAACGGGTACAGCTGGGCTTATTGAAGTAGCTGAAGCCTTTACTAAATTACCTAAGCATCCTAGCCGCTCAATGACATTTTTAGCGGTAACTGCTGAAGAGCAAGGCTTACTAGGTTCTAAATACTATGCAGCTAACCCAGTGATTGCAGCTAATAAAACAGTCGCTAACATAAACATGGATAGCTTAAATTTATTAGGCAAAGTAAAAGACATGAATGTGGTTGGTATTGGCAAGTCACAAATGGATGAGTTTTTAGCAACTGCAGCTAAAGAGCAAGGCAGAACAATATCAGGCGATCCTAAACCATCATCTGGTGGCTATTACCGCTCTGATCACTTTGCATTTGCTAATATGGGGATTCCAGCCATGTACGCAGGTGGCGGCACAGTCGCAGCTGACGAAGAGACAGCTAATTACCGTAAACGCATGAGTTTAGTACTTCGCGGTTGTTATCATCAACCATGTGATCGTTACCGTGACGAATGGGATTTATCGGGTGCTGTTCAAGACTTACAATTGTTTTATAAAGTAGGCTTTGATATTTCGGAGCAAGAGCAATGGCCAACGTGGAATGCAAACTCAGAATTTCAACGTAAGTAGCATTGGTTTAACATCGAAAAACTCAAAGAGAGTAATCGATTTAAATAGATGCAAATGATATTGATTATCATTTAATTAAAATATACAGTGTTACTAAGTTTATTTAATTGGTAACACTGTATGATTTTACTCTCTCAAATAGGATTTATTACGCCCGCTTGTAAACGCTTTGTTAGCCAAAATAAACGTTTATTATTACCACTTTTTTTGCTGGTATGCTTAGCTGTGCCATCACTTCGTGAAATTACAATAACAGCACTAAGCGATGCTTTTTTTCAAGTTAGCGTATTTGTTGCTGCTACATTATTAATTTATTACTACGCCATAGAGCATTTACCTCAATTAGAGCTTAGTTATTTAAGTGCTAAATCGCCGGTATTAGAAATATTTTTTGCTGCCGTTTTAGGTGCCCTTCCTGGATGTGGTGGTGCAATAATAGTGGTTACCCAGTTTACAAAAGGCCAAGCAAGTTTTGGGGCTATTGTTGCTGTTTTAACAGCTACAATGGGAGATGCCGCATTTTTACTCCTTGCCACTCGCCCTACTGAAGGTTTAACCATAATGGCCATTGGCTTAGTAGTAGGCACGCTTTGTGGTGTTATAGTAAACGCCCTTCATGCAAAAGACTTTTTACGCCCAACAAAGCAAGAACAAAAACACCAAGTTAAAGTATTGCCAACTAGTATAATTAAAATAAGCAAACCCGTTTGGATGTTCGCTATTATTCCAAGCCTCATTATTGCTTTTTTAATTGCATTTAATGTCGACTTTGATCAATTTGGAAAATACACAGGCACAAGTATTAGTATTTTTGGTGCTGCAATGGCGTTATTTACTGTCACTATATGGGCGTATTCTTCTAAAGGTGAAAGCTATAAAGAAGTAACCTCAGAAGACGATGAATGTAATCCACCTTCTAAAATTATTAAAGTACTTCAAGACACACACTTTGTGACCGCATGGGTAGTGGCATCGTTTATGTTGTTTGAGATTTTAGTAAATATTGCAGGGCTTGATTTAAAAAACTGGTTTGCACATTATGCTTATTTAGCGCCACTTATTGCTGTAGTGATTGGTTTTTTACCAGGTTGTGGTCCGCAAATAATTGTTACTACGTTATATATTCAGGGGATCATTCCATTTAGCGCATTAACTGCTAATGCAATATCTAATGATGGTGATGCGTTATTTCCTGCAATTGCAATGGCACCTAAAGCGGCTGTAATTGCGACTGTGTATACATCTATTCCTGCTTTGGCCGTTGGCTACGGCCTTTACTTTTTAAGCTAAAATAGCCAAACACAAAAAAGCTCAGCAATTGCTGAGCTTTTAATATTAAGTTATTTTTTATACCGTAGCTGGCTCTGCAGCTAGCTCTTTCGGATTTGGGCCATAATCGTTCTCGCCTTCATGTGAGTTTTGTGCAAGAAAAACAATTAAAACAATCCAACCAATTACTGGCACTAACCAAAGTAACTGCCACCAGCCTGAGCGGCCTGTGTCGTGTAAACGACGTGCGCCAGCACTCAAACTCGGTATCAATAGTGCTAAACTATAAATATTGCTGATAATATAAAAGCCAATTAATTCATCAACGAATGAAAGTGCTATAGAGATTAAGGTATTAATCAATACAAACATCCAATATGCTTTACGACGATTACGGCCTGAAAAATCGGCGTAGCTGCGAAGCGCGTTCATATAATGTTCCATGAAATTTCCTTAGTGTTATTTTTTATATTCCCTAACGGGGTTAACTTTATTACTTTTTAGTAACACTTGTATCTTAAATAAAAACAGGCTCTTTTAAAACAAAAAACCAGCAAATTGCTGGTTTTTTATTAGGGCGTGTTGACCTTTGCGGATTGAAATTTGTTCAAGCTAGGGGCGATTAAATCGCGGCGCGAGGTTTGTAACCTAGTGGTCTAAGTAAAAACCGAGCAACAAAGAGTTTATCGCCCCTAGGCAGAACTTGAAGGGCAGCGCATGTTTGGCATTTATACTGCGTTATCACCTATTTATGGGGAGTAACCACACTTCATAGGCTCTGCCTTGCCTAAAAACCAAACATACTGCTGCAAATTCAACCATCAAAGATCTACACGACCTAGGTTTAAACAATTATATTATTAACTCATTGCCATCATCATTGCCGATGGATTTTCTAAGTACCATTTCCATAGGTTATTAAAGCGAGCAATAGTGCCGCCATCAATAACACGATGATCGCCAGACCAACTTACTTGCATTATCGCTTTACTCACAACCTGCCCACTTTCGTCAAAACGTGGTAGATGCTGTATTTTACCAAGCGCTACAATAGCCACTTCTGGTTTATTAATTATAGGAGTCGCAATAGTGCCGCCAATTGCACCAATGTTAGAAATGCTAATAGTCCCTCCTTTTAAATCATCAGGTGCAACACGTCCTTCTCTAGCTGACTCGGTCAATCGAGTTAAATCATTAGCTACATCAACAATGCTCTTACTCTGACACGATTTAATATTAGGCACTAACAAGCCAATTTTTGAATCAACTGCAATACCAATATTATGATCGTTATAATAGGTAAGCTCTGAGCAATCATCATTCACTTTTGAATTAAGTACAGGGTACTCTTTTATTGCTAGCGAGAGTGCTTTTACAAAAAATGGCATCATGGTGAGCTTTACGCCTTGTGCTTTGTACTGCTCTTTTAAGGAGCTGCGCAAAGCTATAAGCTGGGTTAAGTCTATTTCATCACTAAACGTAAAGTGCGGAATAGTTGAAACCGATGCCACCATTTGCTTGGCCATGGCCGCTTTAATGCCTTTAATTTGCTCTACTCGTACACCACCGCTTTGATTCTGTGTTTGGTTTTGTACTGCACTTTGAGAAGCATCGCTATTAAGCGGTGAAGTATCAATAGTATTTGGCACTTCGCCTTTTACAAACTCTTCAATATCTTGCTTATAAATACGTCCATTTTTACCACTGCCTGGTACGCACGTTAAATCAACATCTAGTTCACGTGCTTTACGACGAACTGCAGGCGACGCAACCGCTTTTTGATTGATAACCTTTGCAGCTTGTTGCGTTTCAACTGGTGCTGTTTTTTCAACTACAGCATTAGTTTGAGCCTTTACGACCGCTTGGTTTATATCAACATTTGGCTTTACTGCACTGCCTGCAATTGTCATTTGAAACAACGGGCTATGTACTTTGGCTATTTCGCCTTTTTGATAATATAACTTTTGTACAGTGCCTGTATATTTTGCCGGAATTTGTACTAATGCTTTGTCGGTCATTACGTCACAAACCGCTTGGTCTTCTTCTATTTCGTCGCCTTCAGCAACTAACCAATCAACAATCTCACACTCAACAATACCTTCACCAATATCCGGTAATATAAAATCCTCAACCACATCAGCTGCATCATTAGTTTTATTTTCAGCTTGTACTGGCTCTTGTACTACTTCATTGCTAATGCTTTCACCGGCTACATCCATAGCGAATAAAGGGGCATGTACTTTAGCAATCTCACCTTTTAGATAATATAACTTTGAAATTACGCCATCATGCACTGCCGGAATTTGTACTAATGCTTTGTCTGTCATAACATCGCAGATTGGTTGATCCTCAGATACGGTATCGCCTTCTTGTACTAGCCATTCAACTACTTCGCATTCAACAATGCCTTCACCAATATCGGGTAATATAAAATCTTTAGCCATGGTAACCCCTAAAAATCCATTGATTGTTTAATTGCAGCCAACACTTTTAGTGCATCCGGTACGTATTCTTTTTCAAGTGCCAGCGGGTATGGGGTATCTAGACCACATACACGTAAAATTGGCGACTCTAAATGCAAGAAACACTCTTGTTGTATTGTTGCTGCTATCTCTGCACCAAAGCCATTGGTTATAGGCGCTTCATGACTCACGATTAAACGGCCGGTTTTAGTAACCGATTTAGCAATCGTTTCAACATCCCAAGGTAAAATACTACGAAGGTCAATTACTTCACAGCTTATACCTTGCTCGCTTGCTTGCTTTGCTGCATCTTCAATAATTTCCATTTGAGCACCCCACGCTAAAAGCGTAATATCACTACCCTCTAGTACTACTTCAGCCGTGCCTAATTCAATACTATAATCTTCTTCTGGCACTTCGCCAATTGATGCACGATATAAACGCTTAGGCTCAAAAAATATGACCGGGTTATCGTCTTTAATTGATGCACGTAATAATCCTTTAGCTTGATAAGGGTTACGCGGTACAACTACTTTCAAACCTGGTGTGTGCGCAAAATACGCTTCGGGTGATTGTGAATGGTACAAACCACCGGCAATGCCACCGCCGTAGGGCGTACGAATAGTTAAGTTACCGACATTAAATTCATTACCACTGCGATAACGAAACTTAGCGGCTTCATTTACTATTTGATCAAACGCTGGAAAAATATAATCAGCAAATTGAATTTCTGCTAATGCAGGCGCACCAAAAGCCGCTAAACCATTAGCAAAACCTAAAATACCTTGCTCGGTTAAAGGCGTATTAAAAACACGATGTTTACCGTACTTCTCTTGCAAGCCAGATGTTGCTCTAAATACACCACCGAAGTAACCAACATCTTCACCAAAAATACAGGCTTGAGGGTGTTCATTCATCGTAATATCGAGAGCAGAGTTAATTGCGTGGAGCATGTTCATTTTAGCCATTACTTAATTCTCCCTGCGGTTACTGGGTAAGCATCTGGATGCTGTTTTATATGTTCTTTTAGTTGCTCGTACTGGCGTTGCAATAATGGAATTGGTGTATCGTAAACGTCAGATACCAGTTCTTCTAAAGCGGGCTTCGCAACAACTTCAGCACGTTTAAGCGCTGCTAAAATTTCTTCACGAATCGACTCTTTTGCTTTTAAATCGTCTTCTTCGTTTAACCAGTCTTGCTTGACCAGCCATTTTCTAAATTTATCAATAGGACACGTTTGATGATTCGCTTCTTCATCTTTAGAACGATAACCACTTGGATCGTCTGACGTAGAATGCGCTCCTAAACGATAAGCAATCGATTCAATAAGTACAGGCTCACCTTGTGTTGAAGCTATTTCGCGTGCTTTTTTAGTCGCCGCATAAACAGCAAGTGCATCTGTGCCATCAACACGAATTGTTTTAATACCATAACCCACACCACGCGATGCAATACCGTCGCCTTTAAACTGCTCATCAGCAGGGGTAGATATGGCATAACCGTTATTACGTGCAAAAAATATAACCGGCGCTCTGTGAACCGCTGCCATATTTAAACCGGCATGAAAGTCACCTTCAGATGCAGCACCTTCACCAAAATAACAAATGGTTACATTATCAATTGTGCTGGAAAGCTCGCCTGTTTTAGTGTCGATGTGCTTTATTTTTTGGCCATATGCATAACCTGTTGCCTGTGGTATTTGCGTACCCAATGGCGATGAAATCGTCATGTAGTTTAGCGCTTTAGACCCATAATGAATTGGCATTTGGCGACCTTTACCTAAATCCAATTCATTTGAGAACATTTGGTTCATAAATTGATCGAGCGTAAAACCACGATAATGCAGTGCTGCTTGTTCACGATATTGCGCCATGATCATATCGTCTTGCTCAAGTGCAGCAGCAGAGGCTGTAACTGCGGCTTCTTCGCCTAGGCATTGCATATAAAAACTAACACGACCTTGGCGCTGCGCGCCTTGCATACGTTCATCTAACAAACGTATAAAACGCATTGTTTCATATAACTTAATAGCGGTATGTTTTGAAATATCAGGTGCGGTTGCACTAGGATGAATGTCGCCGTCCTCAGTTAAAATACTAAGGGTTGGAATATTAAGTGCTTGGCCATCAATAAATTCAAGCTCGTGGTTAATATTCAGCGATACGTTATTTGGATTACTCATAACCTACCTTCTTTTGTTGTCGGTAAAACAGTGCCCCTTTAAATTATTATTGTGGGTGATTGTTGCTGGTTAAACTTTGCAACATCTGCACTATCTTTAATTAAAGCTGCCAACACTTTACGTTAACGTAAAGTGTTATTCAACACATCTGGGACGAAACAAAAGCAAATACAGGTTAAATAAGTGGCAAGTTAACGATACGATTACTTTAATTAATAGTAATCATATAGTTAACTTGAAGCCACCAGTGGTCTGATGAGTTTAATTAGACGAAATTGCTTCAATATTCATTGGAATAACGGTAAGCAATGCTCTTTGGCCTAATGCTACGCTCGCATTTGGAAATATAATAGCCTCTCCTTCAACGTCAGCGTAAATCGCTGTATCACCGTCGGTTGCAAGTAGTTCACCTTTCGCAAAGCCAGTAAAGTTCTCAGCATCATCAGAAAAAGGGAAACTAAAATCATCCTGCGTTCTATTAATTGTGCGGTGCACTGCAAATAACTCAAACTCACTTGCATTAAAACCAGGGTATTTAACTTCATTTTGGCTAATTAATGCAGTTAATGTTTGCTTTGTTTTTTCAAAGCGGGTCATATCATTTTGGCCAAATGGCTTAACCTGACCCAGCTCGACCGTAAACGAGTCTGCACCATGAACGAACGACGAATAATAGCTAAATGTTGTTGCGGGAGATTTCATCATAAGTACGGTATTTACACCACAACTCAATAAAAATTGTAACTGAGACTTTTTCCAAGGCTTACCATGTAAAAATGGATACACAGCAAATTTTTCGTTTTTAGAGCCTCTAATTGCAGTGTGTAAGTCGTAGTGACACCGGCTACTGCCTTGCTCGCCACGCGTATAAAAATCGCTTACGTATTGCTCAAGCTTTGCAGCACGGGTACGCTCATTATTCATTGGTACACCTTCAACTGTATGGTGACCATTAAATAATCTATTTAAGTTTTCTTCTACAAAACGCAGGCCAATATTAATTGATTGTGGATTACCATAAATAAACAAAGCGCGCTGCTTAAGTATCAACTCGCCTTTTATAATTTGTTTAATAAGTGCATCACAAATTTCAATTGGCGCAGTTTCGTTACCGTGTACGGCGCTTGAATAAACTACATCTTTTGACGTTGTAACAGCAGGTTGAAACTCGATTACACCGGTATCGTGTATATTTACACGAGTTCCATTATCTAAAACAAACTCACCTGCATCTAAATGCCATTCGTTATTGCAACTAAGCGTTAAAAAATCGCCAGTGTGTTTTAATTCATTTAAGTAAGATGGATTGGCTGACATATAATAAGCCCTTAAAAAATAATGTGAGAGTAGACTCTTATGAATATATTTTTATATACACAAGGTATAGAAACGAAAACGGCTGAATAAATCAGCCGTTTTAAAATTATTAGATTAAGTTAGCTTATAACTGAATCTACAAGCTTTTTAGCTTCTTTTTCAAGTAATGCTAAATGCTCTTCACCTTTAAATGATTCAAGGTATATTTTATAAATATCTTCGGTACCTGATGGACGCGCTGCAAACCAGCCGTTCTCAGTTACCACTTTTAAACCACCAATGGCGGCATCATTACCTGGTGCATGAGTCAATTTTTGCAAAATAGGCTCGCCAGCAAGTGTATCTGCTTTAACATCAGAAGCACTCAATGCTTTTAAACGTGCTTTTTGACCGCTTGTGGCTGGTGCATCTAGGCGTTTATAAATTGGAGAACCAAACTCTTGTTCTAATTCTTTATAAAGCACTGATGGCGTTTTACCTGTCACAGCCAAAATCTCTGCGGCTAATAGACCCATAATGAAGCCATCTTTATCTGTACACCATACAGAGCCATCAAAACGTAGGAATGCAGCACCTGCGCTTTCTTCGCCACCAAAGGCAAGCTTGCCTTTGCTTAAGCCTTCAACAAACCATTTAAAGCCTACTGGTACTTCTTTAACCTTACGGTTGTTCCGAGCAGCGACTTTGTCGATCATAGAGCTAGAAACCAATGTTTTGCCAATTTCTACGGTTTCATTCCAATCACGGTGTTTAAGTAAGTAATCGATTGCCACTGCTAAAAAGTGGTTTGGATTCATTAAGCCATCTGGCGTTACAATACCGTGACGATCGTAGTCAGGGTCATTACCAATAGACACATCAAAATCATCTTTTAGTGCAATAAGATTTGCCATTGAATAAGGTGATGAACAATCCATACGAATTTTGCCGTCTTTATCAAGTGGCATAAAAGCAAAACGTGGATCAACAACATCATTAACTACGGTTAAATCTAAATTATATTTTTTTGCAATGACTGGCCAAAAATTAATACCTGAACCACCTAGTGGATCGATACCAATTTTAATACCTGCATCGCTGATTGCTTTTAAATTAACGATATTTGCTAAGTCATCAATATAAGGAGTCATTAAATCTTCGTAGCGGATAAAGCCCGAACGCGATGCTTTAGCGAATGGGAATAACTCAACTTCAACTAAATCTTCTAATAAAAGTTGATTAGCTCTGTCTTCAATCCACTTAGTTACGTCGGTATCAGCTGGTCCGCCATTAGGTGGATTGTATTTAAAGCCACCATCTTCAGGAGGGTTATGCGAAGGCGTAACAACAATCCCGTCAGCTAATTCATTTGGGTGTAGTTTATTGTGGCTCACTATAGCGTGGCTGATAACTGGCGTTGGTGTAAAATCACCGTCTTCTTGCGTTATCACTTGTACTTCGTTAGCAACTAATACTTCAATAGCCGAGTTAAATGCGGCTTCACTCAATGCGTGTGTGTCTTTGCCTAAAAATAACGGACCAAATATGTCATTTTGTTTTCTGTAATCACAAATAGCTTGAGTAATGGCTAAAATATGAGACTCGTTAAATTTAACATCGTAAGAACAACCTCGATGTCCTGAAGTGCCAAAGGCAACACAATGATCTGGATTTTGTTCAAGATCAGGTTCGTTTAAGTAGTACGCAGATACTAATTTAGGTACGTTAACCAATGCCGATTGTGGAGCAGTTTTGCCTGCGCCTGAATGAATAGCCATTATATTTCCTTACAGGTAATCGCGAATTTTTTCAGCTTGCTCAGCACTATATCCAAGGCAAAGAGCAACTTCATGAAGCATCATTTTTTTACGTGTTGTATTAGAATTAGTCATAACCCAATATTCACTATCGGTTATGTTCTTAGGGTTCATACTACTCCCGCTGTTTACTAAAGCTTCTTTACTAGTAGCAAAGTAAACACGGTCACGGCCTTTTATATCTAATACAGCCGAAAAATCAGTTTTATGTGTGCGGTAAAATGCACTTAAAATAAACAAAAAGCGTCCAACAACGCCCTTTTGCATTGCCAGCTCTTCTTTATTTAATACATTAAAAACATTATCGCTTTTTTGCTTCACTGGTGCGTGAGCTAAAGGCGTTTGTTTTTTTGAAGTCTCAGCAGCAGATGGCTCTGAGCTTTTTAATGTGGCGGTAGACGTAGTCGCAGTTTGATTGTTTTGAGTTAGTTCTACGTTTGCGGTTTGAATTTTTTCGCCGCTCAGATTTAATAAACGACGTAAAATAGTGGATGCACTTTCACCAATACTTTGAGTATTGCTTGCAATATATTGATATAACTCGTCGTCTATGTCGATTTGTTTCATGTTCTTCCTGTCATTACGGGTCACATTTTTTTCTCCCGTGTGATTATACCCAAACCAATCAGAAATGCGAGTTACAACAAGCACTCCCGTAAACATATTAATATTTACCTAATTGTTGTTGATTTAAAGCCCAAAAGCCCAATTTAATAAATAGTCGCTGTATTTTTTGCTTTTTAGAGCAATGCTCGGCAAACTATGGCGAAATTTTCAGGAGGCGGGTATGCAGTTAAATTACAGGCAACAAGGGCAAGGTCCTAATGTTATTTTGATACATGGGCTTTTTGGATCATTAGAAAACCTAAATGTAATCGCAAAACCATTAAGTGAACACTTTAATGTTATTAACGTTGATTTACGCAACCACGGACTTTCACCGCATAGCAGCGAAATGAACTACCCGGCAATGGCTCAAGATATTGTTGAGTTATTGGCAGATTTGAACATAGATAAAGCACATTTAGTTGGGCATTCTATGGGTGGTAAAGTGGCAATGGAATTAGCACTTACACATCCTGAACTTGTAAATAAGCTTGTTGTACTTGATATAGCACCTGTTAGTTACCCTGCTCGCCACACAAAAATATTACAAGCATTAAAAGCGGTTTCAGCGCAGTCAATAGATGATAGAAAGCAAGCTGATGTAATTATGCAACCTTATATAGAAGAACTGGGAGTGCGACAGTTTCTACTTAAAAGTCTCGCTAAAAATGAGGAAGGTCATTTTGCATGGCGGTTTAACTTAAATGTGCTTGACGAAAAATATTCTACTATCACATCCAATGTTAATGAAAATAATTCTTGTTTATGCGATACTCTTTTCATTAAAGGTAATGATTCTGACTATATTTTGCCCGAGCATCGTACTGCAATTAAAGCTCGCTTTAAAAATACCAAGGCTAAAATAATTCATGGCGCAGGCCATTGGCTTCATGCTCAAAAGCCACTTGCTGTAAATAAAGCGATAAACGACTTTTTAACTGCGGTTTAAAGCAATTTTAATCGCGTGTTTTTGATTTTGCGCACTAAATATATGAATAATTATATGCTATAGTACGCGCCGTTTAATTTAAAGGTTATACGTTGATGGTCAGTCAATTAATTAACGAATTTGATACCCTAGGGTTGTATTTTGGCTTAGCCGGTATTTTCATATTCATCGGCATGGCAATTAAAGACGTACTAAAAAGTGGCAATGTGCCTAAGTTCGGACAATACATTGTCTGGGGCGTGCTCTTTTTAGGTTGTTCGGGCTTTATTGCTAAAGGGCTGATTCAAGTATTTTGGCAAGGCGCAGGTGTAGGTTAAGCATGGCGAAGTCAGAAACAGATAGAACTACACTCGATTTATTTGAATACGAAAAACGCCCAGGCAGACCTAAAACCAATCCCCTTTCACGGGATATGCAGTTAAAGGTAAATAAACGTAATCAAATAAAAAGAGATAAAGCACGTGGTTTAAAGCGTGTTGAATTTAAAGTTTCATCGCAGTTATATCAAGCATTGAGTGATATGGCAGATGCACAAAATATTAGCCGCAGTGCGCTGATTGAAACAATTTTACAAGAAAGATTGGCTATTGATACATAAAAGGTTTTAAATCCATGGCAAGTGTAGGCATTTTTTTCGGAAGTGACACAGGTAACACAGAACACGTAGCAAAAATGATCCAAAAAGAATTGGGTAAAAAGCTAGTGGCTGTTCATGATATTGCAAAAAGCTCTAAAGAAGAGATTGCTGAATTTGATTTGATCTTATTCGGTATCCCTACTTGGTACTACGGCGAAGCACAATGTGACTGGGATGATTTTTTTCCAGAGCTCGAAGAAGTAGACTTTGAAGGTAAACTTGTCGCTATTTTTGGTTGTGGAGACCAAGAAGATTACGCTGAGTACTTTTTAGATGCTATGGGCATGATCAACGATATCGTTACTGAGCGTGGCGCTATTGTGGTTGGTCATTGGCCGAGCGAAAGCTATGATTTTGAAGCATCTAAAGGCATGGCTGATGATAAGCACTTTGTAGGTTTAGGTATCGACGAAGACCGCCAACCAGAGCTTACAGAACAACGTGTTAAAGCATGGTCTGCCCAAGTATATGAAGAAATGTGTTTGAGTGAGCTAGCTGACTAATTTACAACATATATCGCTAACTGTTTAAATAATTATCAAACAGTTAGCGTTTTAAGCTTTAGTGGCAATATAAATCAATTGTTCTTTGCACTTAACGCTTAGGCACGTTATCCTGTTTGTTGCTAATGTGTCGTGTACATCTTTGCAAGATGTCTAGTATAACCAAATAAAATTGAGACAGATTTAATGACTGATCATAACTTGGAACTTAAAAAAGCCGGTTTAAAAGTAACTTTACCGCGTATTAAAATATTAGAGATTTTACAATCTCCAGATAACCAACACATCAGCGCTGAAGATGTTTACAAAATTCTTTTGGATTTAGGCGAAGAAATTGGTCTTGCAACTGTATACCGCGTACTTAACCAATTTGATGATGCGGGTATTGTAAGCCGTCATCACTTTGAAGGTGGCAAATCAGTATTTGAACTTTCTGGAAGCACACACCACGATCATTTAGTGTGTTTGAAATGTGGCAAAGTGGTAGAGTTTGAAGATGAGATGATTGAACGTCGTCAACTTGAAATTTCTGAAGAAAATGGTATTACACTTACAAACCACTCTTTATATTTATACGGTGAGTGTAATGATAAAGCAGCGTGTAAAGAATTTAGCGACGCTAACAGCTAATACCGCTTTTAAAAAGCAATAAAAAACCTGCTGAGTGCAGGTTTTTTTGTGTCTAAAATACGCTTGTAATAAACATACCCAGTAAAAACTGGGGATATTAAACCTGAACTCTGGTTAAGAGATTTACCAACGTATTGAATCATGGTGATATTTAAATTTATTTTCTCTAGCCAGAGATTTTAAGTGAAAACAAGGCGAATTCACGCGTCAATAGCTGGCCTATTGCAAGTAAATTCAACGCAGTTAGCGCTGAAAATAGTTGCTCGAGATAGATTTATTATCCAGAGTTCAGGTTTTTTAGATATTACTTATTGAGTTTTAGACCATGAATCGCGAAGACCCACTGTTTGGTTAAATACAACGTTCTCTGATTTAGAATCACGAGAGAAATAACCTGTACGCTCAAACTGAAAGCCCTGCTCTGCTTGTGAATTGGCAAGCGATGGCTCTAATTTAGCGTTTGATAAAACAACCAGTGACTCAGGATTTAATGTTGTTTCAAATTCCTCTGCAGCTGCTGGGTTTGGCACACTAAACAAACGATCGTATAAACGAACTTCTGCCGTAATACACTCTGGTGCTGAAACCCAATGAATAACACCTTTTACTTTACGTCCGTCACTTGGATTTTTACCAAGTGTTTGAGCATCGTAAGTACAGAAAATAGTTGTGATTTCGCCGTTTTCGTCTTTTTCAACACGCTGTGCTTTAATAACATAAGCGCCACGTAAGCGTACTTCTTTATCAAGCACTAAACGTTTAAACTTGTTATTCGCTTCTTCTTTAAAGTCTTCTCGTTCTATATAGATTTCACGAGTAAATGGTACATCACGGCGACCCATTTCTTCTTTATTTGGGTGATTGGCCACAGATAAAACCTCAACCTTGTCTGCATCGTAGTTTTCAATAACAACTTTAACAGGATCGAGTACGGCCATTACACGCGGTGCATTTTCGTTTAAATCTTCACGGATACACGCTTCAAGCATGCCCATTTCAACCATATTCTCTTGCTTTGTTACACCAATGCGCAAACAAAACTCACGAATTGAGCCAGGTGTATAACCACGGCGACGTAAACCTGCAATTGTAGGCATGCGTGGGTCATCCCACCCTTCTACATGGTTATTTACCACTAAATCGCTTAGCTTGCGCTTAGACATAATTGTGTATTCAAGATTTAAACGTGAAAACTCAATTTGCTGTGGGTGACACTCTAAACTAATGTTATCAAGTACCCAGTCGTATAAACGACGGTTATCTTGAAACTCTAATGTACATAATGAATGTGTAATACCTTCAAGCGCATCAGAAATACAGTGCGTAAAGTCATACATTGGGTAAATGCACCACTTGTCTGCTGTTTGATGATGATGAGCAAAACGTACACGGTAAATAATTGGATCGCGAAGCACCATAAATGAGCTTGCCATATCAATTTTAGCACGCAAGACACATTCACCTTCTTTGAATTCGCCAGCACGCATTTTTTCAAATAACGCTAGGTTTTCTTCAACTGAAGTATCTCTGTATGGGCTGTTTTTACCTGGCTCTTTTAATGTGCCACGATATTCACGTGCTTGATCTGCTGTTAAAAAACAAACGTAGGCTAAACCTTTTTCAATTAACTCAACAGCGTAGCCATATAAAGTATCAAAATAATTAGAAGAATACTTTATATCACCATCCCAATTGAAACCTAACCACTGAACATCTTCTTTTATAGAATTAACGTAGTTAATATCTTCTTTTTCTGGGTTTGTATCGTCGAAACGTAGGTTACATAAACCGTTATAATCTTTTGCGATACCAAAATTTAAACAAATTGATTTGGCATGACCAATATGCAAAAAGCCATTTGGTTCAGGTGGGAAACGTGTATGCGTAGTGGCATGTTTTCCACTTGATAAGTCTTCATCAATTCGGGTTCTAATAAAGTTACTTGGGCGATTCTCAGTTTCCGCCATAGGAGTGCAGTCCTCTAAATATTACGTAATAACAAAACTAATGCATTATTACAAAAACATACACTAACATACAGCAATAGATTAAGGTTTATTTTAGATATTACTTAACTTTAATTCAGCTTAACTCTTGTTTATGAATAAAATTTGTTTTAGCGCAATATTTAAGTCATCAAAGCCAATTATAGTAGCAAAATAACCTACTTTATAAGGATTCGAAGATGGCTACACTTAATCAACATCGTGTATATATTCCAACTAACGCACGCGCAAACCACTACCTTTTAGCAGAAGTCACCCCTAATCAGGATTTTTACAAAAGCTTTAGTAATATAAATTGTTGCTATGAACGTGTTGCGCGCCAACTGTTTGCTTCTTGCGATGAGTATGAGCTTCATAATGTGCACTTATTAGCGAATGATAAATTGCCCGTTGTAAGGTTTAATGATGAGTCTTATCAGTTTGAGACAGATAAACAGATGCTCTTTTTTTATAACCCTTGCTATCATGAAGCGCATAAGATTTATTACACTGAAGGTACACAGAGTAAAAAAATACGTATTCTATTTTTAGCTACAGGCGATGATTTACGAGCCAACTCTGCAGAATTTCATAATAAAGTTCAAAAAGTCTTAAACACTCTACAAGAACAACTTTTAGTAAATCAATCCCAGTTTAAACTTCGCGATCATCAACACTTAACATATGACCTATTTGCTAAAGAAAAAGGCAATAAGGAAAGCTATGGTTACAAATTAAGAAGCCTTTTCCCTCGCTATCAGTCAAGACAATGCAGCATACCCGATGAACACGCAGAGATGACTTACGCGACTTTTACTATACCGGTTTCGCGCGCTATTAAAACGCAATTTCAAACACTAATGAACACAAATGACTATGCTAAATTTTATGACTACTTTGCCTACTCATTTATACGTGCGTGTCAAAATAACAACCTGAATCATGGCGCTATGGTTGCTAATGGCGCAACACCTATTATACGAAACAGTAAAATTGATAAAAGTGAAGGCAATGCAGAACTTCAAAAATTAAGTTTTGATATTGACTCTAATGAAAATCAGATTAAGTATTTTTATGAGGCAAATAAACTAGTAGAGACCCTACATTTTGTAGTGGTTGCTACGCAACAGGATAAACATGAAATGGGGTACGGTCGATTTATGAACCAAGTGGAAAAAACAATTCATTCTCTGTGCAATGAGCTAGCCATAAATAAGCAGCGACAAGATTTATCTGTACGTTTTTTCCAACATATCAGTTACCCGTTCTAAATTTTCAGCTAATAACAAAAAGGCCCGCATATGCGGGCCTTTTTAAAGGAAACAAGCGATTACCAGCCTGTTTTCTCTTTAAGTGCTTTACCGATATCAGCAAGTGAACGTACAGTTTTTACGCCCGCAGCTTCTAATGCAGCAAATTTCTCATCAGCAGTACCTTTACCACCGGCAATGATTGCGCCAGCGTGACCCATACGCTTACCTTCTGGTGCAGTAACACCAGCAATGTAAGATACTACAGGTTTAGTTACGTTTGCTTTGATGTACTCTGCAGCTTCTTCTTCTGCAGTACCACCAATTTCACCAATCATTACGATTGCTTCAGTTTGTGGATCTTTTTCAAACATTTCTAGAACGTCGATAAAGTTAGTACCTGGAATTGGATCACCACCAATACCAACACACGTAGACTGACCAAAACCAGCATCAGTAGTTTGCTTAACTGCTTCGTACGTTAAAGTACCAGAGCGAGAAACAATACCTACTTTACCTGGTTTGTGGATATGACCAGGCATGATACCAATCTTAGTCTCACCAGGAGTGATAACACCTGGACAGTTAGGACCGATCATACGAGTACCTGTTTGATCTAGTTTGATTTTAACATCAACCATATCAAGTGTAGGGATACCTTCAGTGATACAAACAATGAGCTCGATGCCAGCATCGATAGCTTCTAAGATTGCATCTTTACAGAAAGGAGCTGGTACGTAGATAACTGAAGCAGTTGCGCCAGTTTCTTGAACAGCATCACGAACTGTGTTGAATACAGGAAGACCAAGGTGCGTTTGACCGCCTTTACCCGGGCTAACACCACCAACCATTTGTGTACCGTACTCAAGCGCTTGCTCTGAGTGGAAAGTACCTTGGCCACCAGTGAAACCTTGACAGATAACTTTTGTATCTTTATTGATTAATACAGACATTATTTGCCCTCCGCAGCAGCAACAACTTTCTCAGCAGCGTCTGTTAGTGATTCAGCAGCAATGATATCTAGACCAGAGTTCTTAAGAACTTCACGACCTAATTCAGCATTAGTACCTTCTAAACGTACAACAACTGGTACGGTTACGCCAACTTCTTTAACTGCACCAATGATGCCTTCAGCAATCATGTCACAACGTACAATACCGCCAAAGATGTTTACTAAAACAGCTTTAACATTGTCGTCAGAAAGAATGATTTTGAATGCTTCAGAAACACGTTCTTTAGTCGCGCCGCCGCCAACATCTAGGAAGTTAGCCGGTTTGCCGCCATGTAGGTTTACGATGTCCATAGTACCCATCGCTAGGCCTGCACCGTTAACCATACAACCAACATTGCCATCTAGAGCAACGTAGTTAAGTTCGAAGCTTGCTGCGTGTGCTTCACGTGCATCTTCTTGAGATGGATCGTGGAACTCACGGATTTTAGGTTGACGGTAAAGTGCATTACCATCGATACCGATTTTGCCGTCAAGACAGTGAAGATTACCTTCGTCTGTGATTACTAACGGGTTGATTTCAAGTAGTGCGAAATCAAAATCAGTGAACATTTTACCAAGACCCATAAAGATCTTAACAAACTGCTTCATTTGTACTGGGTTAAGACCCAATTTGAAGCCTAGCTCACGTGCTTGGAAAGCCTGTGGACCCACTAGTGGATCGATTTCAGCTTTGTGGATAAGCTCAGGTGTTTCTTCTGCAACAGTTTCAATTTCAACGCCGCCTTCAGTAGACGCCATGAAAACTACTTTGCGAGATGCACGGTCAACTACTGCACCTAGGTACAATTCGTTAGCAATGTCAGTACAGCTTTCAACTAAAATTTTAGCTACTGGCTGACCTTTCTCGTCTGTTTGGTAAGTAACTAGGTTTTTACCCAACCAGTTAGCTGCAAACGCTTTTACTTCGTCGATAGTTTTAACTAGCTTTACACCGCCAGCTTTACCACGTCCACCTGCGTGAACCTGAGTTTTAACAACCCACATATCACCGCCGATTTTTTCAGCAGCTGCTGCAGCTTCTTCAGGTGTATCGCAAGCGAAACCTTGAGAAACTGGTAAACCATATTCGGCAAAAAGTTGTTTTGCCTGATACTCATGCAAATTCATGATGCTTTATCCAATTTTTTATACTAAAAGAGCTGAATATTTTTTCAAATAAACAACTATCCCAAATTGCGCACCTAGTATAGATCCCAAGGCTTAACATGAAAACCCCAGTAAGACCAAAGGCGCAAAAAAAAAGCTGTGAATGTTCATTCACAGCTTACATTTCATAC
Organism: Pseudoalteromonas sp. 5Ae-yellow; assembly: GCF_014077565.1. Lineage (NCBI taxonomy): Bacteria > Pseudomonadati > Pseudomonadota > Gammaproteobacteria > Alteromonadales > Pseudoalteromonadaceae > Pseudoalteromonas > Pseudoalteromonas sp. 5Ae-yellow. Next base: position 55,745 of record NZ_JACGWD010000010.1, on the reverse strand, counting down.
AACTAGATTAAACATCTAGCAATAAGCGAGTTGGATCTTCAAGCAACTCTTTAATAGTCACTAAGAAACCAACAGATTCTTTACCATCAATGATGCGGTGGTCATAAGAAAGTGCTAAATACATCATAGGAAGTATTTCAACTTTACCATTTACAGCCATAGGACGGTCTTGGATTTTATGCATACCCAAAATCGAAGATTGTGGCAAGTTAATGATAGGTGTAGATAGTAATGAACCAAATACTCCACCGTTAGTAATAGTGAAGTTACCACCGGTCATATCAGCAAGCGTAAGCTTACCATCACGACCTTTAAGTGCTAACTCACGAATACCTTTTTCGATTTCAGCAACAGATAGTTTGTCACAATCTTTAAGTACTGGAGTAACTAGACCACGTGGAGTAGATACTGCAATGCTGATATCAAAATAGTTATGGTAGACAATATCGTCACCATCGATTGATGCGTTAACATCTGGGAAACGCTTAAGTGCTTCAGTTACCGCTTTCACGTAGAAAGACATGAAACCTAAACGAATCCCATGACGCTTTTCAAACACTTCTTGGTACTGCTTACGAAGGCTCATGATTGGTTCCATGTTCACTTCGTTGAATGTTGTTAACATTGCAGTTGAGTTTTTAGCTTCAAGAAGACGTGTTGCAATCGTTTTACGTAAACGGGTCATAGGAACACGTTTTTGAGTACGATCGCCCATCGGTGCTGCTGGAGCAGAAGCTTCTGCTTTTTTAGGCGCTGGCGCTTTTAAGAAAGTATCAACGTCTTCTTTAGTTACACGACCATTTTTACCCGTGCCATTAATCTTAGAAGCGTCTAAGCCTTTCTCTGCGATTAAACGACGAACTGATGGTGTTAACACATCTGAACTTTCGCTTGAATCTGCTGCTGGCGCTGAGTCTGCTTTTGCAGCTGGAGCCGCTGGTGCACCGCCTGCTTTAACCGAACCAATTACTTGCTCGCCTAATACAGTATCGCCTTCGCCGTGAATGATATCACCCATGATGCCATCTTCTTGAGCTACTACTTCAAGAACAACTTTATCTGTTTCAATATCTACCAAGTTTTGGTCGCGTGTTACCGCGTCACCTGGTTGTACATGCCATGTAGCAATTGTTGCGTCTGCAACTGATTCTGGAAGTACAGGTACTTTAATGTCCACTTCTTTACCTTCTGATGCTGGTGCTGATTGCGCCGCTGGCGCGTCTTCTGATTTAGCTGGTGCTGATTCTTCTTTAGTTGAACCTTCACTTGCTGGCGCTGCATCAGCATCACCAAGTAAACCCATAACTTGATCGCCAAGTACGGTTGCACCTTCTTCTTGTGATATTTCTGTAATTACACCGTCGTGCTGTGCAACCACTTCTAAAACCACTTTATCTGTTTCAATGTCTACTAAGTTTTGATCGCGAGTTACTTTGTCGCCAACACTTACATGCCATGTAGCAACGGTAGCATCTGCAACCGACTCAGGAAGAACAGGAACTTTAATTTCTGTGCTCATTGCTTATCCTTTATTTTCTATAGTAAGCGCGTCGGCTACGAGCGCTTGTTGTTCTTTAGTATGTACTGACATGTAACCACACGCTGGCGATGCAGAGGCTTTACGACCTGCATATTTTAATTTAGCACCTTGTGGGATTGCATCAATAAAGTGATGTTGTGAACAGTACCATGCACCTTGGTTTTGTGGCTCTTCTTGACACCAAACAAAATCAGTTACGTGTTGGTAACGCTCTATAATTGTTTGCATTTCATCGTGTGGGAACGGGTATAACTGCTCAACACGTACAATTGCAATATTATCTTGCTCAAGCTTACGACGTTCTTGTAATAGCTCGTAGTAAACTTTACCGCTACAAAATACAACACGCTCTACTTTCTCTGGCTTAATATCATCGATTTCGTCAATCATATTATGGAAAACACCGTGTGAAAGTTCTTCAAGTGATGAAGTAGCAAGCGGATGACGCAGTAGTGACTTAGGCGTCATAACAATCAATGGACGACGAAGTGGTCGAACTGATTGACGACGAAGCATAGCGTAAACTTGCGCTGGCGTTGAAGGAACACACACTTGCATATTGTGATCAGCACATAGTTGTAAGAAACGCTCTAGGCGTGCTGAACTATGCTCTGGACCTTGACCTTCGTAACCATGAGGTAACAATATTGTAAGACCACATAGACGGCCCCATTTTTGCTCACCAGAACTTAAAAATTGGTCAAATACTACTTGAGCGCCATTGGCAAAATCACCAAATTGAGCTTCCCAAAGTAGTAATGAAGTTGGCTCCGCAGTTGCATAACCATATTCAAAGGCAACAACAGCTTCTTCAGAAAGAACAGAGTCAAATATTTGAAAAGTACCTTGGTCTTCACTCAAGTGTTGAAGCGGCGTATAAGTAGCACCGTCTGATTGGCTATGAACTACCGCATGACGGTGGAAAAAAGTACCACGTCCTGAATCCTGACCCGTTAAACGAATATCAGTACCTTCAGTTGCAATTGTTGCATAAGCAAGCGTTTCAGCCATACCCCAATCAAGTGGTTTCTCTCCAGAAGCCATTAGTTTACGGTCGTCATAGATCTTTTTAACGCGTGACTGTGCTTTATACTGCTCTGGGTAAGAAGCTATCTTCTCACCAAGAGCCTTAAGCTCTTCTAAAGGTACGCTAGCATCATACTCAACGTCCCATTCATGACCAACATACTTTGCCCAATCAGAAGAATGTGAAGTCTCTGGCTGTATTTCAGAAACAACACAGTTACCTTCATCTAATGCATCACGATATTCATCAGCGAGCGCTTTAATTTCTTGTTCAGAGAAAGAACCTTCAGCAATAAGTTGATTTGCATAGATTAAACGCGGCACTGGATGTTTTTTGATTTTTTGGTACATAACAGGCTGAGTTGCATTAGGCTCATCAGCTTCATTGTGACCATGGCGACGATAACAAACTAAATCGATTACTACATCACGCTTAAACTGATTTCTAAAATCAAGTGCAATTTGAGTAACAAATGCAACTGCTTCAGGATCATCTGAATTAACATGGAAGATAGGAGACTGAACCATTTTAGCAATGTCAGTACAGTATGGCGTTGAACGAACGTCATCTTGCTTCGAGGTTGTGAAACCTACTTGGTTGTTAACAACAATACGAATGCTACCACCACAACTAAACGCGTTAGTTTGTGACATATTAAACGTTTCTTGTACAACACCTTGACCAGCAATCGCAGAGTCACCATGAATCGTAATTGGTAATGCTTTAATACCAGAGCTGTCACCTAAGCGATCAAGACGAGCACGCACAGAGCCCATAACTACTGGATTAACAATTTCAAGATGTGATGGGTTAAAAGCAAGCGCCATATGTACATTGCCACCTTTGGTAGCAAAATCAGACGAGTAACCCATATGATACTTAACATCACCAGAACTTAATGTTTCTTTATGAATACCAGCAAATTCATCAAATAGCTCTGATGGGTTTTTACCAAGTACGTTCACAAGAACATTTAAACGACCGCGGTGAGCCATACCAATAACAGCTTCTTGTTGGCCGCTTTCACCAGCACGGTGAATAAGCTCTTTAAGCATTGGAACTAACGCATCACCACCTTCAAGTGAAAAACGTTTAGCACCTGGAAACTTTGAGCCTAAATATTTTTCAAGACCATCAGCTGCTGTAAGCCCTTTAAGGATACGAAGCTTTTCATCTTTTGAGAATTTAGGTCTAGACTGGACAGATTCTAGACGTTGTTGTAACCAACGTTTTTCCTCTGTTGATGTGATGTGCATATACTCAGCGCCAACCGAACCACAATAAGTAGTTTTCAGAGCTTGGTATAATTCACCTAAAGGCATAGTATCGCGCCCAACGGCAAACGATCCTACGTTAAACTCGCGGTCAAAATCACTTGAAGATAAGTCGTGGTACTCTAGCTCTAAATCTCGTACACGTTCTCGCTGCCAAATGCCTAATGGATCTAGGTTTGCATTTTGGTGTCCTCGAAAACGGAAAGCATTAATAAGTTGTAGAACTTTAACCTGTTTAAGGTCACCGCCACTACCCTCTGCTACCACTACTTCTCTATGCTTGTTTTTAGCAAGCTGTGCAAACTGTGCTCGAACCTCTGAATGTTTTACTTCAACATCCACACCATCAACTTTAGGTAATTGTTCAAACACTTCTCGCCATTCGTCTGGCACAGAAGTCGCATCGTCTAAATACGCTTCATAAAGCTCTTCTACATAAGCAACGTTGCCGCCGTTTAAATGTGAAGATTCTAGCCATGCCTTCATCACACCTTCGTGCATTTATAAGCCCTTTTTTTTAGCGCAGAAATTAATAGTTATTATAACAAGATGGCTAATATAATTTTAATATTAGCCATCTTACCTTTACTAAGCTATCAAACCGCTCGGTTTAGTAACATAGATTTGATTTGTCCAATTGCTTTGGTCGGATTAAGACCCTTAGGACAAACGCTAACACAGTTCATGATACTGTGACAACGGAACACACTGAACGCATCGTCTAAATCCGCTAAACGTTCTTCAGTTGCTGTATCTCGGCTATCAGCCAAGAAACGGTAAGCATGAAGAAGGCCTGCTGGACCAATGAACTTGTCTGGATTCCACCAGAACGAAGGACACGATGTTGAACAACATGCACACAAAATACACTCATATAACCCGTCTAATTTATCACGTTCTTCAATAGTTTGAAGACGTTCGCCTGCTGCAGGCTGATCATTAATTAAATAAGGTTTAACTTTTTCGTACTGAGTGTAGAACTGACTCATGTCAATAACAAGGTCACGAACCACAGGTAAACCTGGTAGTGGACGTACTACTATTTTACCTTTGCCATTTTTTTGTAGCGTAGATAAAGGAGTAATACATGCTAAACCATTTTTACCATTCATGTTAACACCATCAGATCCACACACACCTTCACGGCATGAACGACGGAAAGATAATGTAGGATCTTGTTCTTTTAGAAGAATAAGTGCATCCAACACCATCATGTCGTGACCTTCCTCTGTTTGCAAGGTGTATTCTTGCATACGAGGAGCGTTGTCAACATCTGGATTATAACGATAAACTGAAAATTGTACTTGTGCCATCGTCTATCTCCTAGTAAACACGTGCTTTAGGTGGGAAAGCTTCACGCGTTTTAGGCGCATAGTTCACGTCACGCTTACTCATTTCATCCGTTACAGGATTGAATACTGAGTGACATAACCAGTTTTCGTCATCACGATCTGGGAAGTCAAAGCGAGAATGTGCACCACGGCTTTCTGTACGGAAGTTTGCAGCTACTGCAGTTGAGTAAGCTGTTTCCATTAAGTTGTCTAGTTCAAGACATTCGATACGCTGCGTGTTGAAGTCTGATGATTTATCATCAAGACGAGCATGTTGCAGACGTTCACGAATTTCTTTAAGTTCTTGAAGACCTGCTGCCATTGAGTCACCCTCACGGAATACCGAGAAGTTAAGCTGCATACATTGTTGTAGGTCTTTTTTGATTTGAACTGGATCTTCACCTTGGCCAGCCGTTGAATTTTCCCAACGATTGTAACGTGCAAGAGACGCTTCTAAATCTGATTCTGAAGCAGCTTTAGATATTTCAACGTCATTCAGGTACTTACCTAAGAAGTTACCCGCAGCACGACCAAACACAACTAAATCTAGTAATGAGTTACCACCTAAGCGGTTTGCACCATGTACAGATACACAGGCAATTTCACCTACTGCAAATAAACCTTGAACTACTGTTTCGTTGCCTTGAGCATCGATTTGTAGCGCTTGTCCATTTACATTCGTAGGAACACCACCCATCATATAATGACAAGTTGGAATTACTGGAATTGGCTCTTTTGCAGGGTCAACGTGAGCGAATGTTTTAGCAAGGTCACATACGCCAGGAAGACGTAAGTTAAGTGTTTCTTCACCTAAGTGGTCAAGTTTTAACTTAAGATGTGGACCCCAAGGACCATCACAGCCACGCCCTTCACGGATCTCAGTCATCATTGAACGTGCAACAACGTCGCGAGACGCTAAGTCTTTTGCGTTTGGAGCGTAACGTTCCATGAAGCGCTCGCCATCTTTATTTAAAAGATAACCGCCTTCACCACGACAACCTTCAGTTACTAGCGTACCAGCACCTGCAATACCCGTTGGGTGGAACTGCCACATTTCCATGTCTTGCATAGAAATACCAGCACGTGTTGCCATACCAACACCGTCACCAGTGTTAATGTGAGCATTAGTGGTTGATGCGAATATACGACCTGCACCACCAGTAGCTAATACAACAGCTTTAGATTTAAAGAAGGTAACTTCACCTGTCTCAATCTCAATTGCAGTACACCCTACTACATCACCATTATCGTTTTTAACTAAATCAAGTGCATACCATTCAGAGAATACATTTGTTTTGTTTTTAACGTTTTGTTGATAAAGAAGGTGTAATAAAGCATGGCCTGTACGGTCAGCAGCTGCTGCAGTACGTGCGGCTTGTTCACCACCAAAGTTTTTCGATTGACCACCGAAAGGACGTTGGTAAACACGGCCATTTTCAAAACGAGAAAATGGTAAACCCATGTTTTCTAATTCAGTAATAGCTTCTGGGCCAGTTTGACACATGTATTCAATAGCGTCTTGGTCACCGATGAAATCGGAACCTTTAACGGTATCGTACATATGCCATTCCCAGTTATCTTCGTGTGAATTACCAAGCGCAACCGTAATACCGCCTTGAGCAGATACAGTGTGTGAGCGCGTTGGAAATACTTTAGATATTAATGCACACGTTTTGCCAGATTCTGTAATTGCTAAAGCAGCGCGCATACCTGCACCACCTGCACCAATTACTACGGCGTCAAATTCACGAACAGAATATTTCACTTAAACACCCCATAATACGATTAGACCAATAGCTACGTAAGCAACGGCCATTAGGTTTAATACAAAACCTAAAACTGCACGAAGCTTTGCGCACTTAACATAGTCTGTAAGAACTTGCCAAAGGCCAATGCGGGTATGAACCATAATGCAAACAAGGGTAATTAACGTAAACCCTTTCATTGCTAGGTTAGAGAAGAGGCCTGTCCAGGCTTCGAAAGTGACTTCTGGCGTCGCTAAAAAATAGCCGATAATAAAAATCGCGTAAGCGCTGATTATTAATGCCGTGGTACGTAAAGATACGAAGTCTTGTACACCATCACGTTTTAGAGTTGCTTGATTTAAAACCATATCCACACCCCTGCCAATACGGCAAACACAACACCAAGAGCCATTGAAACTTTAGCGCTGAGGTTACCTGATTCAAGTTCTTCCCAATGTCCCATATCCATAATCATATGACGGATACCACCAATAAGGTGATAACCTAATACAGAAACAGTGCCCCAAGCTATAAATTTGGCAATGAATCCGTTAAACAGACCCTTGACGAATTCAAAACTTTCAGCTGAAGAGAGAGACTCAGACCAAGCCCAAATGACAAACGTTAAAGCAAAAAATAATGCAACACCGGTGACGCGGTGAAAAATTGAAGCTTTAGCCGTTGCCGGCATAGATATAGTTGTTAGATCTAGATTTACAGGTCTTTGCTTTTTCACAGTTACTTGCCCATCTTGCTCACAGTGGAGCTCATCTACTTGTTTTTCTAAAAACCCACCAAATATTACTGATGGAACTATCAAAATAAACGTACCAAAACAATTAAAGTTCACAAACCTGTAAATTTTAAGCTGTTAAGAATATGTTTACCCAAATACAATACGGTTTAAAACCACCGTTAGTATATATACCCACAGGGCTTTTTACAATTCTTGTTTATTTAGAGATGTTTGCGAATTAGCCAATAGTATTATATTTAATTAATACCGAATATTTATTATACATATATGCATAATGTTTATAAAAATTGACTTTAACCCCCTCTTTCACGTTAAAATGAAAAGATGTGCTTAAAACAGATTTCAGAACTTTAAAATCTAAAAATCAGAATAGATATCTTAATAGGAGATACATAACGATGGCAGATAAAAAAGCCACAGTCCAAATTGATGGACTAGATCCAATCGAACTTCCAATTTATCAAGGCACTGCTGGCCAAGATGTAATCGACGTACGTACGTTAGGTTCACACGGTCACTTTACTTATGACCCAGGTTTCATGTCGACTGGTTCTTGTGAATCTGCAATCACCTATATCGATGGTGGTAAAGGTGTATTACTTCACCGCGGTTACCCAATTGAGCAATTAGCTGAAGACTCAAATTACATTGAACTTTGTTACTTACTTTTAAATGGTGAGTTACCTTCTAAAGAACAATATGAAGTTTTTAAGAATGAAATCACTACAAGCACTATGCTTGACGAGAAGATTGCTAACTTTTTCCAAGGTTTCCGCTTTGACGCTCACCCAATGGCAATGCTTTGTGGTGTAGTGGGTGCATTATCATCTTTCTATCATGAAGACCTTGATATTACTGATGCTGAACAACGTAAAACAAGCGCAATTAAGCTTGTTGCTAAGTTACCAACAATCGCGGCAATGGCTTATAAAACAAATATCGGCCAACCGTTTGTATACCCACGTAACGATTTAAGCTACGCAGAAAACTTCTTACACATGATGTTCTCTGTACCTGCTGAAGAATATAAAGTTAATCCTGTTACTGCTAAGGCAATGGATAAAATCTTTATGCTTCATGCAGATCATGAACAAAATGCATCAACTTCAACAGTTCGTCTTGCTGGTTCATCTGGTGCTAACCCGTATGCATGTATTGCAGCTGGTATTGCATCTTTATGGGGCCCTGCTCACGGCGGCGCTAATGAAGCATGTTTAAACATGTTAGAAGAGATTGGCTCTGTTGACCGTATTGATGAATACGTAGCTAAAGCTAAAGATAAAGCTGACCCTTTCCGCCTTATGGGCTTTGGACACCGTGTTTACAAAAACTTTGACCCACGCGCTACAGTAATGCGTCAAACGTGTCACGAAGTTTTAGCTGAGCTGAATATCCAAGATCCACTTCTTGATATTGCTATGAAGCTTGAGCAAATTGCGCTTGAAGACCCATACTTTGTAGAGAAAAAACTATACCCTAATGTAGATTTCTACTCTGGTATTATCTTAAAAGCGATTGGTATTCCAACAAGCATGTTCACTGTAATCTTTGCAATGGCACGTACTGTTGGTTGGATCACTCACTGGGATGAGATGCTATCTCAACCTGGTCATAAGATCAGCCGCCCTCGTCAACTTTATACTGGTTACACTCAACGTGACTACGTATCAACTGACAAGCGTTAATTAACGTTGGTTAGTTTAAAAAGGCCGCATTTTGCGGCCTTTTTTATTAACAACACTTGAGAATTATCATAAACCGATTACAATTCCTGCCTTAAAAACACTATGTAGATGAGCCATGCTTGCTTTAAAGTTTGATATAAATAAAATTAGAAACGACTTCCCAACATTAAATCAAACAATAAACGGCTGCCCGCTTGTTTATTTAGACTCAGCAGCAACCTCACAAAAGCCTCAATCAGTTATAGATACAATTACTGAATTCTATACGTTTCAAAACGCTAATGTACACCGTGGACGCCATACACTTAGCGAGCAAGCAACTTATGCATATGAACAAGTACGGGATAAAACTGCAGAGTATTTCAATGTATTTAGTAAAGAGATTGTATGGACTAAAGGCGCTACAGAAGCCATTAACTTGGTCGCTAACGGATTAAAAAAGCGCTTAAATGAAAGTCATACCATAATGATATCTCCGCTTGAGCATCATGCAAACATAGTGCCTTGGCAAATAGTGAGTCAACAAACGGGTGCTAAATTAATAGCGCTTCCACTAAATAAAAATGGCACGCTGAACACCAAAGAATGCTGTGAATTTATAAAAGAAACAAAACCTACCCTATTAGCTATTACACAAGCATCTAACACACTGGGTAATATCACCGATTTAAAACCACTTATTAGAGCTGCAAAAGACGTCAATTCTCTTGTTCTAGTGGATGGTGCACAGGGTGCACTGCATTTAAAACCCAATTTACGTGAATTAAACTGTGACTTTTATGTCTGCTCAAGCCATAAAATGCTCGGTCCAACAGGATTAGGTGTACTTTATGGTCGATATGAGCAATTAAATACCCTTGAGATTTACCAATCAGGTGGGGAAATGATCGATAAAGTGTACTTAACTCACAGTACTTATCGTCCTGCGCCTGCAAAATTTGAAACTGGAACACCAAATATCTCTGGAGTTTTAGGCTTTGGTGCCGCATTAGACTATTTAAATGAATTAGATCACGCAAAAATCCAGCAATATGAGCAAAAATTGTTTAGTTATGCAGCTCAAAAATTGGTAAAGGTTGATGGCATTACAATATATAGCAACCTATCTGACAATATTGGTACACTCTGCTTCAACTTAAATGATGAACATCCTTATGATTTGGCAACTTTACTTGACGGTTACGGGGTTGCAGTAAGGAGTGGACACCATTGTACACAGCCATTAATGACACATTTAGGGCTTAATGGAACGCTAAGAGCGAGCTTTTGTTTTTATAATACCTATGAAGATGTAGATATATTCATTGATTCACTTAAAAAATGTATCGCTTTACTGGACTAAACGTCACTTTAATAGAATTAATTAGGATAACTCATGACAAATACGTTTAACAAAGTCACAGAATCTATAAAAAATGCGCCCGCTTGGCAGCAAAAATATCGTGAGATAATGCTTTTAGGAAAAACTTTACCTGTTTTAGCTGATGTTTTGAAGACTGATGATGCACTTGTACCAGGCTGTGAAAGCAAAGTATGGATGTTTGTTGAATTTGATTTAACAGAAAATACACTTGTTGTAATTGGTGACTCAGATACACGTATAGTAAAAGGATTATTAGCCATTATTTTAGCGCTTTACAATGGCCTCACACCAGAGCAAGTAGTGAATAAAAATGCGTATGAAGAATTTGAAAAGCTCGGCCTTATAAGCCACTTAAGCGCATCACGTGGTAATGGTATTAAAGCCATGGTTGATAAAATACAAACCATGGCACAACAAAAGCTTAGTTAGCAAAAACTAAGCTTGCGAGCGTTGTTTTTTATCTAGATATTTACGCACCGCTTTTGCCGCAACAAAAAAGCCAAAGCTTCCTGTGATCATAGTCACAGATCCAAAACCATTATTACAATCCATATTCATCGAGCCATCAGCACTTTGCTTTGCATGACATACGCTGCCATCGCTTCCTGGGTAAACCAATTGCTCTGTTGAGTAAACACAATCAATATTAAATTTACGTTTAGGATTATTACTAAAATTATATTGCTTACGCAAAATATAACGTACTTTTGCAAGCAATGGGTCTTGCGTAGTTTTGGCTACATCACCAAACGTTATTTGGCTAGGATCTGTTTGCCCGCCAGCACCACCAGTTGTAATTATAGGTAGTTTATTACGTTTACAGTGAGCAATTAACGCTGCTTTTTCTTTAACTGCATCAATACAATCAATTACATAATCAAAACCTTGAATATGCTCTTGAATATTATCAAGCGTAATAAAGTCATCTATTACATTAATTTGGCACTCTGGATTAATAAGCTCGCAGCGCGCTTTCATTGCATCTACTTTAGCTTGACCAATAGTGCCCGTTAACGCATGAATTTGTCTATTGACGTTAGTTGCGCAAATATCATCCAAATCAATCAATGTTATTTTACCAACACCAGTACGTGCAAGTGCTTCTGCTGTCCAGCTCCCTACACCACCAATCCCTACTACACAAAAATGTGCTTCTTGAAGCCAATCAAACTGTTGATGACCATATAAACGTTTAATACCACCAAAACGTATATCTGTAACTTTTTCGCTCATTTACCAATCCAGTTGCCATGGCGATTGCCATGCTTGAAAATCTTGATGTTTAATTAACGCCAAATACTCATCACCATTATCGGGTAATAAAGTTAGCTGTATTTGTTCACCTAGCCATAAAAAGCTCAATGCATATGCATGTAAATAGGTACGATTTGATGGCGTGCCTGAATACATTGCATCGCCTAAAATAGCAGAGCCAATACTTTTTAGTGCCACTCTTAATTGATGCGTCTTTCCTGAATAAGGCTTTAAAATATACCCTCTAAATCCCGGCTTATAACTTAGCGAATAAAATCGGGTGATTGCAGGGTTAAGCTTACTCGTTAGTAACTTAAACGAGCCACGGCGAGATTTAGCCATATCGCCTTTAATCCAACCTTGCTTCTTTTTTGGTTTAGCGTCACTAATCGCTAAATAAAATTTAGCAATCGCATGCTCAGTAAACATAACAGTAAAGCTGGCCGCAGCGGCTTTGTTTCGCGCTAAAATAATCAGCCCTGATGTCACTTTATCTAAACGATGAACGGCATAAAGCTTTTGCGCTAATTGTTGTTCGGCTAACACAACAAAGCCGGGGCCCTCTTCCGAATGAAAATTAAGACCCGCTGGCTTTTCTAAAATATAAAAATCGTTATGTGTAAAAACGATTTTTAATATTTTACTTACTTGTTCACTCACGCGCTTGTACTTTTAATATGCCCTATCACTTTCGCTAAGTCATCGGGCGTATCGACACCTGCATGAGGGGCTATTTGAGCTTGTTCTATTTTGATTTTATAACCATGATACAACACACGTAACTGCTCAAGCGATTCAAGTAGCTCAAGTGGCGATACGCTCAATTCTATATATTGTTTAATAAAACCCGCTCTGTACGCATAAATACCTACGTGGCGCTGAAATGGCGCTAAATTAAGAGCACTGCTGTCATTCATCATTGTGCTTCTATCAAACGGAATACTTGCACGAGAAAAATACAGCGCATTTTTATTTATATCGCTAACCACTTTAACGGCATTAGGATTAAATACTTCATCACGCTCTTCAATAGCAACACTTAACGTTGCCATTGGTGCTGTTGAATCACTTAATAGTGCAGCAACTTGAGATACGTTTTCTGGCGCAAGTAAGGGCTCATCGCCTTGTACATTAACCACAATTGTATTGCTGTCGAGATCAAGTAAATCAACTACTTCGGCTAAACGCTCAGTACCCGATTGGTGATCTTCGCGAGTCATTACAACATCACTAGTAAATAAACTTACTGCATCAAACACTTTTTGATGATCGGTTGCTATAACCACTTTACTTGCACCTGATAAACATGCTTTTTCGTAAACATGTTGAACCATTGGCTTACCGCAAATATCAGCAAGCGGCTTACCAGGTAGTCGGGTTGATGCAAAACGTGCAGGAATTACAACTACGAATTCCACTTTTCAACCTCTTCTAAAGATAACTCACGTGCTTCGTTTTCAAGCAATACTGGAATATCATCTTGAACGGGGTAAGCAAGCTTAGCTGCAGTACTAATTAGTTCGTTGTTTTCTCTATCAAAGCGTAATTTACCCTTACAAACTGGGCAGGCAATTATCTCGAGTAATTTTGTATCAAAGGCCATTGAGTATTCCTTTTTCTTTTAATAATGAATTTAATGTGTTTATTACGCTATCGGAAGGCTCTGCATCTACAGGTAAATAATACCAATTAGGTTTTGCAAAGGACTTACATTTAACCGCGTCTTTTTCGGTCATTATAATGCAATCATCACCAAACTGAATAAAATCATCTGCTGTATAAGCATAATGATCTCTAAAGTGATGAGTCGACAATAGCTTAATATTTTGTGCTTCTAATGAGTTTTCAAACCGTTTAGGGTTCCCAATTGCACTTATTGCATGCGCCTCGCTTACGTTACTTTTTGCATCATCACTTGAATTAACTAAACGAAGGTTACTTACTTGCAGCACGTAGCTATTATTAGCCTCACCGCCATTTTCAATTACTATATCAACACTTTGTAAGCGTTTAGTTGTTTCGCGTAGTGGCCCTGCGGGCATAACAAAACCATTACCAAAGCGGCGTTCACTATCAACAATACAACACTCAATGCTACGAGGCATTTTATAATGCTGCATCCCATCATCAGAAATAATGACATCTAGCGTATAATTTTTTTCTAATAAATCGATATTGTGTTGTCTATTAGGGCCAACTGCTATTGGGCACTTTAAACGATGGTATAAAAGTACAGGCTCATCTCCAGCCTGTTGGGCGTCAACAACTGAAGTGACTAACAGCGGGTAATTATCTGATTGCCCACCATAACCTCTACTAATAATACCCACTGATAAACCTTGCTGTGTTAAATGACTATACAGCCACAAAACAAAAGGCGTTTTACCATTACCGCCAACGCTTATATTGCCAACTACAATTACAGGCGTTTTGCACTCAAAAGATTTAAGTATTTTAGCGCTGTATAAGTATTTTCGAAATGACGATACAACCCAAAACAAAGCACTTAATGGTAATAACAGTAAAGTAATTAGACCAAATGGTTTATACCAGCTTTGCTCTATTTTGCTCACGCCTGATCACCAAACTGCATTTTGCAAAGTGCTGAATAAGTACCGTCATTTGCTAATAAGCTACTATGATCGCCACTTTCTATCACACGACCGTTATCAATAACATAAATTCTGTCACTGTTTTCAATAGTAGATAAGCGATGTGCTATAACAATAGAGGTTTTATCTTTCATTAGCGTTTCTAACGCTTGCTGAATAAGCTTTTCTGATTCGGTATCAAGTGCTGATGTTGCCTCATCTAAAATCAAAATAGGTGCATCTTTTAATATTGCACGCGCTATCGCTATTCGCTGGCGTTGGCCACCGGAGAGCATTACCCCATTTTCGCCTACCATGGTGTTTAATTGCTCAGGCAGGTCTTTAACAAATTCCCACACGTGCGCTTGTTTGGCAACTTGCTCTAACTCTGCAACAGACACATCGTGCTTTATGCCATAACAAATATTATTGGCAATCGTATCGTTAAATAACACAACTTGCTGAGACACTAAAGCAAATTGGCGACGCAGATCAGTTAATTTATAGTCCTGCAGTGCTATGCCATCAAGTAAAATTTCACTCGGTAGTTCTAAATCATAATAGCGGGGTAACAAGTTAGAAATTGTTGACTTACCAGAGCCTGAGCGCCCTACTAAGGCAATACTTTCACCCGCCTCAATCGTTAGCGACAAATCGTTTAATACGGCTTCATCTTTAGTTGGGTACTTAAAGGTTACGTTCTTAACTTCAATTAAACCTTTAACTTTATCAATCGAAACAGTGCCTGTATCTTTTTCCATTTCTTCGTCTAAAACTAAAAATATACTTTGCGCTGCAGAGATACCACGTTGCATATCACTATTCACATTGGCAAGTTGTTTTAGCGGACGTAATAACATCATCATTGAGGCAATTAATGCCATGAAGTCACCAGATGTAATCGTATCAATCATTGATGGCAACGACACCGCCCACAAAATAACTGCCATGGCACTTGCCGCTAAAATTTGAATTATAGACACACTAAGCGCTTTAGTTGCATCCATTTTAATACGCTGTTGGCGATTATGATTGTTGATTTTTGAAAAGTGATTTATTTCTTGTTCTTGCCCGCCAAAGCCATGAATGACTTTATGTCCACTGAGCATTTGTTCTGAACTACGGGTAACTTGCCCCATGGCCGATTGAATATTTTTAGAAATGTGGCGAAAACGTTTAGAAACGACAGCGACAATAATAGCAACAAGTGGGATGATCACTAAAAATATCAGTGATAATTTCCAGCTGGTATAAAACATAACTGCAAGTAAAAATACAACAAATGCCCCTTCACGTACAACTATTAGCAAGGCTTTAGTAATCGCTTGTTGAACTTGTTCTGTATCAAATGTGATTTTTGAAATTAAATCCCCCGTTGAGTTTTTGTCATGAAAAGAAACGGGTAAGTGCAATATGTGCTCAAATAACTCTTGGCGTAAAGAGCGTACAACTTGGGAGCCTACATAACTTAAGCAGTAAGAAGACATAAAGTTAAAAACACCACGCCCTAGAACTAACGCGATAACGACAAAAGGAGCGTACTTTAAAACTTCTGTATTACGCTGGTTCAAACCTTGATCAATAAACGGCTTCATTAATTGAATAAATAAAGCATCCATTGCTGAATAGCCTATCATCCCAATAATTGCGACAAATGCGACGCTTTTGTAGGTGCCAACATACGAGACAAGACGTTTATAAATTTGTGTAGTACTTTGATCCATAACACTCTCTAAATACAGTAACAATCTGTATTGTATCCTCCGATGAGATAAAACTAAACGTCAATCTTTGATAAACCAGTAACTTTCCTGCCTTCTTGCTGTTTCTATAGCCAAATTCTTTGCATAAAATTTAATACTAATTTGCCCTTCAACGCCTGTCGTAAATTGCTGAGCGTTTATTTGGTTATAACGTTCGACGACAAGAGGCTTGGGGAATTCCCATTGCCCTTTATAGGCACTTGAATGAATAACTACTTGGGGAGCAACGTTATTTATAAAATTAACACTTGATGATGTATCGCTGCCATGATGCGGGCTTAACATTACTGTACTTTTCAACGATTTATTATCCGCTAATAGCGATGCTTCACGCGCCTTTGATATATCACCGGTAAGTAACACGCTATGAGTATTATCTGATACCCTAACAACGCATGAATCATCATTTTCATTTCCAAACCCTTTTGTACTAAAGCTTTGTACTTTTAATCCAGCAAAATCAATGTTTATGACTTCACATACATTATGTGTATTTTTAGGATGAAATTGTTGTAATGTTTCACCAAAGCCAGCATCTATGAAATGCTGTAATCCCCCAGCGTGATCATTATCTTCATGACTTAGAATCGCCGTTTTCACTGTTAAATTATTTGCTTTAATATAAGGCAATAAAATACTTCGCGTACGGCTAAAGCGATTGAAATAACTGGGGCCAAAATCATAAATAAGCACTTGTTTATCTTTTTCAATTAATGCCATAAGCCCATGCCCTACATCAAATACATGTAGTTGCCACTTAGACTTTTCTGTTAGCCAATAATTTAATAAAAGCGTTATTGCTGGAATAAAAGCGAGCCATTTATAAGGAAGAAAATAAACCATCAACATAATAATATAAGTAAAAACGACAAATATTGAGTCAATTCTGCCAGTCGTTATCCATCTTAACGATTCTGGTATTTCATAAAGTAATTGAAATAATGCGTATAAACCAGTATCGAACAAATTTATTAAAATACTTATATCTAAAAAGATACTCAGTAATGTAAAAACAATTAAAAAAGGTAAGATAATGATTGAAAGCAGCGGTATAGCAATTAAGTTTATTATCAAACCTGCAATACTTACCCCATTAAAAAAATAGAGTGAAAGTGGCAATAAACCAATAAATAACGCTATTTGAATAACAAACAGTGAAATAACTTTATTTTTTATCCGTGTATTTAATATTGGTAATTTATTAATAACAGTAAAAATTATAGCTACCGCTAAAAATGAAAAATAGAGTCCTGGGTTGAGTAAATTAAATGGGTTAACAATAAGAACAATAACTAAGGCAAATAAAATACTACGCCAACGCAATGGCTGCTTAGCTAGGAAATAAAGTAAAAGATAACATCCGAGCATAATAAGCGCTCGCGTTGCCGATACTATAAATTCACTTAAGTATACATAAACAAGGGCAGCTAGAAATCCGAATAGACTGTAATAAAGAGTAAGGTTAGATGATTGCTCAATTGATAAATTAATTTTTGAAAATATGAATCGAGTAACAAGATAACCGAAGCTAAAAATCAAACCAATATGTAACCCCGATATAGCAAGTAAATGACTTAACCCAAGAGATTGCATTAATTGTTTATCAGCGTAGCTCATCAACGATTTTTCACCGCTCAGCAATGCATAATAGAGCCACTGTAATTTTGTATCCGTATAAGTGTTTTTAAGGAAGTGTTGATAATCTAAAATTATGCTTTGTTTGTCGCTATTTATAATATTAAGATTTTTATTAAGCACTTTACCTTTAAATAATATTCTATTTATAAAAGCATAACGTTCATTATCAAATACATTAAAATTTTTATTACTACGAAAATGTTTTAAATGAATTAAAGCAGAAAATTCATCACCTACTATTAAAGGCTGTGCAGAATTAACACTGAGCATTGCTTTGGGTGCTCTAAAATCCAAAAAATTACTCCCTTCTAATGCCACTATTTTAACTTTAATATATTGAGGTTTTTTGTCAGAAATAACCTCTTCAACAATTAATGTAGAATCAAGTGCATACTTTTCATCCGGTTTTGGTATTTCAAAACTATAAAAAACGTAATAATGCATACCAACGAAGCAAATTGCACAAATAAAGCCTAACAATACGGTTAAAAACGGCTTAAAATAAGCGCTCACTATAACAATGAAAATTGTGAATACTGTAAATTCGAGAGTTTGATAATAAAATACGGTTGCTATACAGCCAATTACAAACCCAAGACTTATCCACACTGATGTAAATGGTTGCTTTAAATGGCTAAAAAAACGATCCAAAGATTTTTACCTGATCCAAATAAAATTAGACATCATAAATCACTAAGGATATTTGGACGCCTTTTACAAGATGCAAATCTTTGGCATTTAAATAGACGTTCTGCTCGGGGTGCATTTGCAGTCGGGTTATTTTTTGCTTTCATCCCTGTTCCTTTTCAAATGGTTTTAGCAGCAGCCGGCGCTATATTATTTAGGGTTAATTTACCTATCTCAGTTGCATTAGTATGGCTTACAAACCCTCTGACTATGCCACCTATTTTTTATGGCTCATACTTAGTCGGGACATTAATACTTAATCAGCCGGAGCAACACTTTGTATTTGAAGCTAGTTGGTCTTGGTTTCTAGAGAGCATAGAAACTATTGGTCCTGCTTTTTTACTCGGTTCATTAGTATGTGCTTCTATTGCATCAATTATCGGCTATTTTGGTATTGATATTATTTGGCGCCGTTCTGTTAAGAAGGCATGGTTATCGCGAAATAATTAGTAGCGTTAAAGCTAAATAATAATTATAAGATTCACGGCAATCCTAATCTTATAAAATATTATAGACGAAAAAAAACCAACTTTATTAAGTTGGTTTTTTATAATCAATATTAGTAAACTTTAAAAGCGAAATATACGTCTTAAGCCAACTAATGGTAATAGCAATAATGTATACCAAGGGAAGCTAGCAGAGTTACGCTCATAGACTTCAGCCTCTGGTGGAGCACAGTTTTCTACTTCACCATTTGCGATTGGCGTTAGTTTAACTGCAACTGCAATGCTCTCATATTCAATTTCACCATTTACATCAGTTACTACACCACCTAAAGAATCTAGCTTTTCAACTGTCTTGGTCGCAGTACCAAATATTTCATTATTTTCGTTAATAGATGTGGCTTCGGCCATTGTATAAGCGTAATTAGTTTCGCCATCGGTATCAAAACAAGGCAGTAAATCGTTTAAATTAGTGATTTTATCTTCACCAATTTTATAAATAAATGCTTCTTTACGACGTGTATTATCGGAAACCCCCACTTCACCTTCACCAACAATATAACCTTGATTATTTATATCGTTACCGTAAGAGCTTGAACTTGAAAAGTAGTCGGTTGGAAAAACGGTATTACCGGTTGCTATATCATGATAGAAAAGTTTATTACGTAGAGTGCCTTCAATACGCTTAGTCGCATAACCTGTAATTACATCATTATCATTAATTGCAATTGATTTACCAGCCTGCCAATCATCTTCTTGATCAATAAAATCAGTAACTGCACCGTCTTTAAAATAAACTGGCATTGTAAGGATCGTATCGTCATTTTTGTAATAACGCGTATTCGATGAACCTACAATTATACCGTTACTATTTACTGCTAAAGCAGTACTTGTAAAAGCGTCATCTTCAGTCTCACCTTCATCAGGTGTAAGCGCTAAACCAAGCTCTTTAACAGAAATAACATTCAGTGATTCGTCAAGCTCCCATTTAACAGCACGTTTATTAAATAAACCTCGTGAAATATTAGTATTTAATAAATTAATACACACTGATGCCGGTTCACCTTCATTATCACAGTTATCATCAATATTATCTTGTCTGTCGTCAGGGATACTTGTAGACATATTACCTACAACAGTATATCCACTGTTTGTTTTAACAATATCGTTAGCACGACTTGTGCCGCCGTATTCATTAAACTCTGGTTCTAATGGAACTTTGATCATGCCATCAGCGCTTATTACAATCCCACGCTCTATAAATTCATGAGTAAACCATGTTTCTGCTTCATCATCACCATCGGGTGTAAAAGACACTTTATCGTATGGAGCGCTACCCCAACCAACCGTAACGCCGTCTTCACTTACAGCATTAAAAAGGTTAGTCGTAGAACGTGTTAACCCATCATAATCAACAGATTCAACATCAAATAATGGTTGCTCTGTAACTTGTGTGTCATTGTACTTTATGCCAACTAATGAGCTTAATTTCTGATATTCAAAATTTGTAGAAATTGAAGATAAAAAACTAACCATGAAAGTATGCGCATCAGCATTAGTGAGTACAGCATCATTATTTTCAATGTCATCAAGTGTAAAGGTAATTTCTTTATCACTTAATTCAAATGCAGCTTCTGTATTGTCGTAGTTATTTTCAATAATATTTTCTGTGAAATCAATATAGCTGATATCAATAGGTAAATTGTATAAACCATTTGCAAAACCAATAATATGCCCGCTTTCGCTTACATCTGTTACATAAGAGTATTTAGCGTCTTCAAGAGTCCCTAATTCACTTAACTGGTACGTTGCACTTGTTGCTGTAGTGCTTAATGTCGCTAAAATACTGGCAGCGAGTAATTTATATTTCATTTTAGTCCTTACTACTGATTCTGTAATTCTTCAAGTTCTTCCCAGCGCTCAAGCGCAGCTTCAAGGTCAGACTCAAGTTGTGCCAAATGGTTCAATGCTTTAGTTGTTACATCACTCTCTTGTTTAAAAAAGTCTGAGTCACTAACTACAGCTTGTTGAGCTTCAATTTCAGCTTCTAGTTTTTCCATTTTATTCGGTAGTTGCTCTAATTCAAGTTTTAATTTGTAAGAGAGTTTATTAGTCTTAGCTGCTGGCTTGGCAACTGGAGCGACCACTTTTTCAACTTTTTTTACTGGTTGTTGCTGAGTTTTTTTTTCTTGTTCAGCTAAGTAGTTAACGTAAGCCTCATAGTCGCTATAACCACCTACAATATCTGTAACTTTACCGTTACCTTCAAACGCCCATACACTTGAACATGTATTATCAATAAATTCACGGTCATGGCTTACAATCAGCACTGTACCTTGGTATTGATTAATGATGTCCTCTAGTAACTCTAACGTTTCAATGTCTAAGTCATTTGTTGGCTCATCGAGAACAAGTATATTAGACGGTTTTAAAAACAATTTAGCTAATAGTAATCTGTTTTTTTCACCACCAGAGAGTGCTTTAACAGGGGTTCGAGCACGTGCTGGCGGGAATAAAAAGTCTTGCAAATAACCTAAAACATGACGTGAGCGGCCGCCCATCATCACTTCTTGTTTACCTTCGGCGACGTTATCTTGAACTGTTGCTTCTTCATCAAGCTTTTCACGATATTGGTCAAAGTAAGCAAATTCTAAATTAACACCTTGCTTAGTTATACCGCTATCTGGTTCTAAATCACCAAACATTAGCTTTAATAGTGTTGTTTTACCAATACCATTTGGGCCTACTAAGCCGATTCTATCACCACGCATTACAAGTGTAGAAAAATCATCAGCAATAACTTTGTCTTTAAATGCATGACAAAGATGTTGAGCTTCAAATACTAACTTGCCAGAGCGGTCTGCTGTTTCAATATTGAAATCAGTTTTACCAACTTGGTCAACACGTTGTTTGCGCTCGGTACGAAGCTGCTTTAACTCACGAACTCTACCTTCGTTACGCGTTCTACGTGCTTTAACACCTTGTCGAATCCACGTTTCTTCTTCGGCTAAGCGTTTATCAAACAATGCATTTTGAGCTTCTTCAACTTTCAGATCATGCGCTTTTTGTTCTAAATAAGTAGCGTAATCGCCTGGGTACGAAATAAGCTTACCACGGTCTAAATCTAAAATACGCGTAGCAACAGCACGAATAAACGCACGGTCATGCGATATAAATACAATACCGCCTTTAAATTCTTTTAAAAACTGTTCAAGCCACATTACACTTGCCATGTCTAAATGGTTTGTTGGCTCATCTAGTAATAATAAATCAGGCTCACTTACAAGTGCACGTGCAAGTGCTACTTTACGTAACCAACCACCAGAAAGAGACTCAAGTTTAGCTTCTGGGGTTAGTTCTAATTGTGTCAAAACTAATTGAATGCGGCTATCAAAGCGCCAGCCATCAGCTGCTTCTAGTTGATTTGATAAACGTTCAAGTTTATTTAATAACTTATCGTTACACTCTGTTTGAAGCTCGTTACTAACATGATGAAAATCAATTAGTAAGTTTGCAATCTCAGGCATACCTTGTGCAACGTAATCAAATACGGTGCCGCTTGCACCTTTTGGTGGATCTTGCTCTAAGCGAGAAATTCGAATGCCACCTAGCTGATTTATTTCGCCATCATCTAAAACAACTTGTCCATCAAGTACTTTTAATAAAGTTGATTTACCTGCGCCATTTCTACCAACAACACACACTCTTTCGCCACTTTCTATAACGGCATCTGCTTTGTTAAGCAAAGCATGTGTACCAAAAGCAAGTTGTGCTTTTAAAATTCTAATTAAATCCATAGTTCTTATTTGCTCTTATTCTGCTTGTGCTAAAAATTCGCGCACAGAGTTTAAAGTAAAAGGCCAAAATAATTGCTCGCCTTTTTCACTTTTTAATACAGGAATAGTAATTTGATACTCAGCTATAAGCTGCTCATCAGTCATAATATCGATTAGTAATAACTCGCTAGTATCACAAAGTACCTCAGTGATAAGTTGCTCAGCTTGCTCGCACAAGTGGCAACCATCAGTGTGGTATAAAACCCAATTAGCCATGTGTGATTAGCCAGCTATTATGGATTTTTTTATTACGTTTAAAGTCTGGTGATAACGTTTTATCTGAAATATTAACGGCTTTTAAACCTAAACCAATCAGACCAACTTCATCTATAACAAAGCCACGTTTGTTATTAGAGAAAATCAACGTACCCGATGGGCTTAAAATCTTTTTTACCCACGTTAATAATTTAATATGATCGCTCTGAACATCAAATGCATCTTTCATTCGTTTTGAGTTTGAAAACGTTGGAGGATCTAAAAATATCAAATCGTATTGCGCTGTTGCGTGCTCTAACCATTTTAAACAATCTGCTTGTTCAAAGCGGTATCGTGTATTACTAATACCATTTAAATCAAAGTTATCTTGGCCCCATTTTAAGTAGGTCTTTGATAAATCAACTGTAGTAATGGCTTTAGCACCACCAAGAGCAGCATGTACAGAAGCTGTACCTGTGTATGCAAAAAGGTTTAAGAAACGTTTATCTTTAGCATTTTCTTGAATGTAGCGGCGCATTAAACGGTGATCTAAAAACAAGCCCGTATCTAAGTAGTCAAATAAGTTAACTTTGAACTTAGCACCAAACTCTTCAACAACCATAGTCCGGTTTTGTTTGGCCATCGCTGTATATTGATCTTCGCCCTTTTGCTTTTTACGTACTTTTACAGCAATGTTTTCAGGTGAAATCTCAAGCTGTTGAGCCGTTAAACTTATTACGTCTTGCAGGCGTTTTTCTGATGTTTTTTCATCAATTTCTTTAGGCGCTGCATATTCAAAAATTACAGCAGAGTCGCCATAAATATCTACAGCAACATTGTATTCAGGGATATCCGCTTCATAGACGCGATAAGCATCTATTTTATTTTGTTTAAGCCAGTTTTTTAAGCCTTGCTTATTTTTTTTCAATCTATTTGCAAATGACGTTGACCCTTCAAAATTGAGTGCTTTTTTGTCATCTGTGGTCAAACTTACTTGCTTATCATCTAATTGATATAAGTTAAGTTCTACATCAAGCGGGCCATTTTTAAATTTATAACGCTTAAGGCGCACAAGTTTTAAAAGTTTAAATAGGCTCTCGTCCATACCAAGTAAGGCAAGTTTCCAGTGATTGAAGTGTTTTTTAAAGCCAACGCCTAAATTACGGTGTAAATCAACAAGCTCAGCCATAGAGCCAATACGCTCACCATAAGGTAAGTTTGAAATTACAACACCCGGTAATTTTGCAACAGCTGTAAGTTTAGTTGCATCACTTTGCTTAAACTTAATAACGTCGTCAAGCTCTGCTCGTTTAGCATTATCAATTGCTTTACTTAATACTTGCTCATCGTAATCGTGGCCAATTAACCACAATTTAGGATCAGTAATATTAGCGAGTAACTCTTCTTTAAGCTCTTTAAACTTAGCGGCTCTAAAACTGGGTAAACGCTCAAAAGCAAAACCTTCACGGAATAATCCTGGCGCTTCATTTCGCGCCATACCGGCAGCTTCTATCAAAATAGTACCCGCACCACAACATGGATCAAATAAAGGCTGTTTTACATTTTCAAGCCAGCCACTTCGCTTAATTAATGCAGCAGCTAAGTGCTCTTTAATTGGCGCTTTACCTTGGCCTTGACGGTAACCACGTTCTGACAAACGAGGACCTGAATAGTCAATATACATCGATACGCCGTAACGATTTAATCGTGCAACTACGCGCACGTTAGCATCTTGCTTATCAACGTTAGGACGTTGCTCGTATAAATCATTAAAATAGTCAACAATTGCATCTTTGATTACAAGACCCGAAAATTGCGTGTTTTTTAATGAGTCATTGGTACCGTTGAAGTCGACAGCGAATGTTTGCGTAGGTCCAAACCATTCTTGCCAAGGTTGCGAGCGCGCAAAATTATACAGGCTATTTTTGTCATCTACGCCTTCTTTTTCTTCAATAAGCATAAGCACACGCGTTGCAAAACGAGTTGATAAACAAACCTTTTGCGCAAGTAATGAGTCAGCCTCAAAACGAACAGAACCAACAGTTTGCTTAGACACGGTTGCGCCAAGTTCTGTTAGTTCATCAACCAATAAATTTTCGATTCCGATAGAAGTAAGTGCGATAAATTGCAAAGTAATAACCCTTAATAGCTAATTGCGCAGGATTATAACATAGGTTGGGCGACAAACACGCCATAAAGACACGCTTAAGACTTAAATTTGGTTAGGCGGTTTGACTTTGATATTGCTGATTTAGGATGGGGTGGACTCGATTATTCAAAATACGGATTACTTCAAATTGCGCTAAAGATAAGTTTTCGTCTAATTTAAAGGTTTCACTTAAATTCAAACAAATAGATGCATCAGGACAATGCTCTACAATTAAAAAATCACCTGACTGCGCTTTAGATGTTAATTTTACTATTGCCTCTACACTTGGCTCTGTCCCTGTGTATTCTTCAAAAAACCAACTTTTTGCTAAAACGGGTTTTAAGTGATACTTAACAGCAGTTGCATTTAATGATATTTGACAAATTTGAGCCGCTGACCACAATTCAAATCCGTCCAGATAATTATAAACTTGTTCGTAAAATGCAGCATCTTCGAGACTAAAACGTGGATTTTTAAAAACAGAATCGGTGAGCTGTCTTAATTTATAAGGCGTGCATAATTGCATGTCGTCATTTAAATCAAGTAACAAACGATTTTTATCAGGACAAGTAATCCACTGCCATTGCTTTGATGCTTGTAACATTTACTCCTCCTTGGGTATGTTGAATAATTATTGCTCAGAGTATAACCGCTTTTGACCACTTTTAAAATGTTTGCTTAGAACATTTAGCTAACGATCAAAAGCTTAGATAACTGATCCTTATAAGCCGTTAACGATCGACTTTACCAATTGTGGACCTTTGTAGATGAACCCAGTATAAACCTGAACTAAATTTGCGCCTGCATCTAACTTTTCTTTTGCAGATGTAGCATCATCAATACCGCCGACTCCGATGATTGGTAGCTTACCTTGTGTTAAGCGTTTTAGTTCACTTACTACCTCTGTAGAGCGCATTCTAACAGGGTGACCTGATAAACCGCCCGCCTCTTGTGCATATTGCTGCCCCATGACTGCGGCTCGTTCAAGCGTTGTGTTTGTGGCAATTACACCATCAATTTTATTATTTAAAAGTGATTCACTTACTTGCTCTATTTGTATTTGATCGAGATCCGGTGCAATTTTTACAAGCATAGGCACTTGCTTATTATGCTTTGCAATTAAATCTAACTGTTCATTTTTAAGACTTTGCAACAAATCGTCAAGTGCAGCACCATATTGTAAATCACGAAGCCCTGGGGTATTTGGTGATGAAATATTTACCGTAATGTATGAGGCATGCTCAAATACTTTACGCATACAATAAATATAGTCATCTTTACCTTGCTCGTTAGGCGTATTTTTATTTTTACCAATATTAATACCGAGTATGCCACTGTACTTTGCTGCTTTTACATTTTCGACTAAATTATCAACACCTTTATTATTAAAACCCATACGGTTAATAATTGCGTTTGACTCTGGAAGTCTAAAAATACGTGGCTTATCATTACCAACTTGAGGACGCGGTGTAACCGTTCCAACTTCAATAAAACCAAACCCCATTTGGCTAAATGCATCTATACATTCTGCATTTTTATCCAGGCCAGCGGCAAGCCCTACTGGATTTTTAAATTCAAGACCTAAAAAGTTTACGGGTTTATCTGAAACACTTTGTGACCAAGCTATATTTAGAGGCGTATTAGCAAAACGACGAAGATTATTAAGTGCAAACTCATGCGCCCACTCCGCATCACGGGTAAACATAAAACGGCGAGCTAAATCATAAAACATCAATATAATCCTCTTTTTAAATTTTAGACAAAAAAATACCTCAGACAAGGCTGAGGTATTGTATAACAATTTTAACAATCAGTTATTTATTTACTAAACAATTAACTGATTAAAGCTAAATTATTTTCCTGGCGTATCACAATTGTGGCTTAACAACATAAGTTCACGAAGTGCAACCGAGAACTTAGCAAAGTCGTGGCTTTGTGATGTTTTAAACTCAGCCAGCATTTGTTTCCAGCGTTGAAGTAATAAATCTTGGCTATCCATCCACTCGTCTATTTGACTATCAACATCGCTCTCATCACCTTCAAAGCTATTTAATACAACTTCAGATAACGTACGTTGCTGCCAATCAAGCTCTTCTCGATAAGACGAGCGAGCAAGTGCTTGCCAATGATTTGCTACTGGTTGCTTAGTTATTTGCTCTAAGAACCAATGCAGACCCATTCTTGCACCTAGTTTAAAGTAAGTATTGGACACCATCGAAATACTCTTACCTGAACTATTCGCAACTTCTGCTAAATCCATCACAGAGAATAAGCTTGATAAAGAAACAATACGATTAGCTATATCTGTTGGAACACCCGCGTCAATTAACTTATTGGCCTCAATTACAATACGATCATTTTCTTTTTCAATCATATACGTATTTAAGTTATCGCTTAAATCTTTGAATGTTGGCGCAAAGAATTCAATTCCTTGTTCAATCGTTTGTGACTTATTACGATGACGTAAGAACCAACGCGTTGCTCGGCGCACAGTACGACGAAGTTGGTAAAGCATTTCAGTTTGAACTGCTGCTGGTATTTTATTATCAAGTGCACTAATAGAAGACCATGTTTCACGCATTTCAAATATTTCGCTAGCAATTGAGTAACACATTGCTATCTCAGCTTCATTAGCACCAGTTTCTTCATGCATACGTACCATGAAGTTTAAACCCATATCGTTAACGATACTGTTAGCAAGTTTAGTTGCAATAATTTCTTTACGAAGTGGGTGGTTGTTCATCGCATCGTTAAACTTCTCACGTAGAGGACGTGGGAATGACTTAACAAGCAATTGGCGATAGTAAGGGTTTTCAGTAATTTCATCACTTACTAAAGACTCTTTTAATACCATTTTTGCGTAAGACACTAGCACTGAAAGCTCAGGACGAGTTAAGTCTTTACCTGCAGCGGCGCGTTCTGCCAATTCTTCATCACTTGGAATAAATTCGATAGCACGGTTTAACTTGCCTTCTTTTTCAAGCGCATGGATGAAACGAATCTTCTCTTTAAGCGTTGAAGTGCCCTTAGATTGCGTAATTGAAATAGTATGTGTTTGACGGTAACAGTCCTTTAATACTAATTCAGAAACTTCATCTGTCATTGAGTAAAGTAGCTCATCACGTTGTTTACGTGTTAGGTCACCTTCAGCTACTAGGCCATTAAGTAAAATCTTTATATTTACTTCGTTATCTGAACACGCAACACCACCAACATTATCAATAAAGTCCGTGTTTACGCGCCCGCCTTTAGCTGCAAATTCAATTCTGCCAAGTTGAGTAGTACCTAAGTTACCCCCCTCACCTAAAATTTTAGCGCCTAAATCTCTACCATTAATACGTAACGCATCGTTTGCACGATCCCCTACATCTGCATCAGTTTCTTTAGAGTTTTTGATATACGTTCCGATACCGCCATTCCACAGTAAATCAAACTCCATCATTAACGATGCTTTTATTAATTCGTTTGGCGTCATACTCGCTTTTTTAGTGCCCAACATTTTTTTCATTTCTGGGCTAAGCGTAATTGATTTAGCTGCACGAGAGAAAACACCACCACCGGCAGAAATGAACTCTTTGTTATAATCATCCCACGATGAACGCGGCATATTGAATAAACGTTCGCGCTCAGGGTAAGAAGTAGCAGCATCTGGGTTTGGATCAACAAAAATGTGCATATGGTTAAAGGCAACTTGTAACCGAATATGCTTAGATAACAACATACCATTACCAAATACATCACCAGCCATATCGCCTATAGCTACCACTGTAAAGTCAGTCGTTTGACAATCGATATCCATTTCACGGAAATGTCGTTTAACTGACTCCCATGCGCCTTTAGCTGTAATACCCATTTTCTTATGATCGTAACCAACCGAGCCACCTGATGCGAATGCATCGCCTAGCCAGAAATTGTATTCATTAGCTATGCCGTTTGCGATATCAGAGAACGTAGCTGTACCTTTGTCGGCTGCAACCACCAGGTATGCATCATCTTCATCGTGGCGAACAACATCTCGAGCTGGCACTACTTCACCGCGCTCTATGTTATCTGTAATATCTAGAAGACCACGGATAAAAATTTTGTAACACTCTTGGCCTTCTTTTATAAACGCTTCGCGCTCACTAGGTAATTGTTTACATACAAAACCACCTTTAGAGCCAACAGGTACAATTACTGTATTTTTAACTTGTTGCGCTTTAACTAAGCCAAGTACTTCAGTACGGAAGTCTTCACGACGGTCAGACCAACGCAGACCACCACGCGCTACTTTACCGTAACGTAAATGCACACCTTCAACGCGCGGAGAATAAACAAAGATCTCAAACGCAGGAAGTGGAAGTGGTACATCAGGAATTAAGCTAGGCTGTATTTTAAACGAAACATAAGATTTAAACTGACCTGCATCATCTTTTTGGAAATAGTTGGTACGTAGCGTCGCAACAATCATATCTACGTATAAACGTATAATGCGGTCATCATCAAGGTTTGCTACATTTTCAAGTTCTAAATAAATTTGCGTGCTTAGCTTTTCAAGTGTTTTAGCACTTGCTGGGCTCTTAACTGAGAACTTTTTAGCAAATAAATTAACAATTTGCGCTGCAATGTTTGGATAATTTGCAAATGTGCTTTCAATGTAACTTTGTGAGAACGTTACACCAATTTGACGCATGTACTTAGCGTAAGCACGTAAAATAGAGGCTTCGCGGCCAGTTAGGCCACCCATTAACACTAAACGGTTAAAACCATCGTTTTCAAGGCGGTTGCCCCACACATTTGTTAATGCAGCGCGAAAACGTGCTGAAATTTTATCAAAGTCTGCCATCCCTTTGCTGTCAATAAGCATCGAGAAGTCCATGATCCAGTTGATACGACCATCGCTAGTTTTAACTGAATATGGTGTTTCACCAACAACGCGAAGGCCAAAGTTTTCAAGCATTGGCATAACATCAGATAAATGAATCGGCTCATCTTTATGGAATAAGCTTAATCGTACAATATTGCTGTTTGCTTCTTCTTGAGGACGGTAAAACAGCATTTCTAGTTTGTTTTCATCGCTAAGTAGTTCTAACTTTTCAATATCAACAACCGCAGCACTTGGAAGCACTTCATCTTTGTACGAGCGTGCAAACGCGTTACAGTATTTACGATTTAAATCGTTACCACGAGCTTCACCAGCAGACTCTAAAAGAGCAGATTGAAGTTTATCTTCCCACGTACGTGCAGCTTCTACTAAATTGTTTTCGATGTCTTTCACGTTATATTCGATCTTGTTGTCGGTCACACGAACAGTGTAATGAGTACGCGCCAGTGTTGACTCAGAGAAATAAGTAGTAAATTCGACTTTATCGTCAGAATTAAATGCATTAGCTAATATATCTTGCGTTTCACGACGAAGAGCCGTGTTATAACGCTCACGAGGTACATAAACCATACAAGATAAAAAACGACCATACGCATCTTTACGTACAAACAAGCGGCACATATCGCGCTCTTGTACTTGTAACACACCCATAGCAACTTCAAGTAGCTCACCTTCGCGCGCTTGAACTAGCTCATCACGTGGGTAGGTTTCTAAAATATTTAAAACAGCTTTGTAAGCGTGAGTACCTTTAGCAAAATCACACATTTCCATAATGCGATTAATTTTACTTTTTAACACAGGTACATCAGTAGCACTGTTATTGTAAAAGCTTGATGAGAATAAACCGATAAAGCGGTCTTCACCAATTACATTGCCTTCATCGTCAAAACGCTTAATGCCTACATAATCGATGTAAGCTGGACGATGAACACGAGAAACAGAGTTAGTTTTTGTTAAAATCAGTAGGTTGCTGCTACGAGCTTCTTGACGTGCAACTTCAGGTAATTCTGATAATAAGCGAGTGTGTTCTTCAGTCGAGTTTTTCATCAAGCCTAGGCTTGTATCCATTTTACCTTTTAGTTGGTAATCACCTTGAACTGGGCTTAACTCATATTCACGGTAACCCATTAGGGTAAAATTATCTTTAGCTAACCAATCTAAAAACTCAGTTGTTTCTGAAACTTCATCTTTACTTTTATTATGATGACGTTTAGGTAACTCTTTAGTCACTGCAATCAATTTTTTACGAATTGGCTGCCAATCATCAACAGCAACTGATACATCAACAAGCACAGACTCTAATTCTTTTTTGAAAGACTCAATCACAGAAGAATCTGTCTGACGGTCGATTTCAATAAAGAACACTGTTTTAGTAGATGAAGATTCTTGCTCTGCTTTTAAATTTGATAATCCAGAAATTTTAGCGTTTGTATCGCGCTTAATTTTTAATGGACAATGAAGTAATAAGTGAGAGGCGATATTTTCACGAGTCATGGCCATACGAACAGAATCAACTAAAAACGGCATGTCTTTAGTAATAATTTCTACAATTGTATGCGATGACTGCCAGCCATCTTTTGCCACTTCAGGATTGAAAACGCGGATAACAGCGTCGTCGGTAGTATTTTTTTCTAGCGAGTTCCAAAGGCTTAATGCTGCGCCATATAGGTCACTATCGTTGCGATTTGCCAAATCCTCTTTAGACATGTTGCTGTACAAGGCTTTGGCGAATTTCTCAACGAGTAACACATTATCAGCGCGAACTTTTTTCTGGATCAGCTTACAGACATTATCTAGGATAACCGAGGCTTGGCCTTCATTTCGTGTCATTGTATGTTCCTTAATCTATTACTGCTCAGGAGCAGAAATTTGTACAGCTATTCATTAGCGTGGAGTCAATCAAATTCTAACCCTTTTGCAGCTAATAAACAGCCTTTTCGATGAAAACATTTTAAGCATTTCAGCTATTTGGTCATCTATTCACAAATTGTAGATATAAATGGCCTTTACAGGCCATTTAGGAGCAAAATTATTCACATTATTTTTTCTGGTCAGTCCAGAGAAGGCTACCAATCGCCGGTAATAACAACACTGCACCCAACATATTTACTAAAAACATGAAGGTTAGCAATATACCCATATCAACTTGGAATTTAAGATCTGAGAATATCCACGTACTCACACCAATAGCTAATGTAATCCCCGTAAACAATACAGCACTACCACGCTCAACAAGTGCATTACGATAAGCAATACTCAGTGGTACGTTTTGCTTAAGCTGCCCCATCATTGACGACAGTATATAAATACCATAATCAACACCAATACCAACACCTAGCGCAATTACAGGTAGTGTAGACACCGTTAAGCCTATTTCTAGTTGAACCATAAGCGCTTGTGCAAGTGTTGATACAATATAAAGCGGCAATACTACGGCTATTGTTGCTTTTACGCTTCTAAAGCTCATTAGGCATAAAATAATAACGGCACCATAAACGTAAAGCATCATTGGTATTTGCGCCTCTGCAACTGACTCATTAGTCGCTGCCATTACACCAACAGGCCCAGACGCTAATTTAAATGCTAATTCATCAGTGCCCTCTTCTTTAGCAAATTGCTTAACACTTTTAATCACAGTATCGATAGTTTGTGCTTTGTGATCATCTAAAAATATTATCACAGGCATAACGGAGCAGTTACCGTTAAGTAAACCTGTACTTGTTTCAACTCGAGATGTTGATTGTACTAAGCTTGCTGAATTTCGTGGCAAACTCTGCCATTTCAGATTGCCTTCGTTGTACCCTGCGTTAACCGATTGAGCTACAGAGCTCAAACTAACAGCAGACTGCACACCGGTCACATTTTCTACTTTATATTGAAAACGGCTTATGCGCTCCATAACATCATGTTCAGTACATGCTGCAGGATATGCCTCTACTATTACTTTTAAGATATCTGACGAAATAGTGTACTTGTCTGATATTAAAAATGTATCTTGGTTATAACGCGCATCTTGATGCAGAGACGGTGCGCCTGCGTGTAAGTCGCCTATACGCATTTTATCTGCTTGCCAGTAACCTAGAGCAAATAAAACAAGGGTAAAACCAATAATCATTTTAGCTACTTTAGGGTCTGTTGCTTTTACAAGTAAGTCGCGGATTTTATCAAGCATGTTAGGCTTTGCAGCGTCACCAGATTGAATATGTACACTGTTTTCAAAATTCATGTACGAAGCCCAGACCGGCAATAATATTAAATTAGTAAATATAATGACGGCTACACCTAAACTCGCTGTAATAGCAAGTTCACGGATAATACCAATATCAATGGTAAGTAATGTTAAAAAGCCAACGGTGTCTGAAAGTAGTGCAATACCACCGGGTATTAATAGAGCCCTAAAACTTGACTGACAACAGATACGGGTACTTTTTCCTTCACCTACTTTTTTACCAATCGCATTGATCATCTGCACACCATGACTTACACCAATAGCAAATACTAAAAACGGCACCAAAATAGACATCGGATCAAGACCAAATCCTAAACTTGAAAGCAGGCCTAATTGCCAAATAACAGCAATAATAGAACAGGCAATAGGTAAAATGGTTAACTTCAAACTGCCACAAAATAGCCAAACCATAACGAAAGTAAAGGCGATAGCAATGGCAAAAAATACGACCACACCTTTTGCGCCTTCAGCTATATCGCCTGCCATTTTTGCAAAACCAATAATATGAATACTTACTTTATCTGTACTCAAAGGTTCTCTTAAATCACTTTCTAGCTTTTGTGCAAAAGCTAATGTGTCTAACTTTTGTTGTGTTTGTGGATCTGTTTCTAAAAGCTGGGCCGTTACCATTGCACACGAGTAATCGCTGGCAATCATACGTCCTACCACTTTTGCTTTTTCGATGTTTTCTTTTACAACACCTAAACCACGCGTATCCGCTTTAAAGTTAGCAGGAATAATTGGACCGCCTGCAAAGCCATCCTCGACTACTTCAACAAAACGAGCACTTGGTGAAAATATAGAGTTAACTAATGGACGATTTACGCCAGGAATAAAATAAAGCTGATCGTGAACCGCTTTTAATTGAGTGAAAAACTCTGGATTAAATATATTGCCGCTGTCATCACACACTGAAATTAAAATACTATTTGCACCACCAAATTGTTTTTCGTGCTTGGTGTATACTTTCATATAGTCGTGATTTAACGGAATGTTTTTATTAAACGATGCATCTAATTGAATTTGAGTTGCTTTGAATACGAGTAAACAGGTTATAAGCGCAAAACTTATAAGCATAATTAAGCGATGTCTAAAAATCGCCTTTTCTATAAAATCGAGTAACTTATGCATTAAGGGGTTAACTCCTTCACTTTAATGCCATCTTCTGTCGCCATGATTAGTTTGTTATTTAAAATCACGCCATCCAAAATTGCTTTACCATCGGCTAACTGCTCATGGGTAAGTAATCCATCTTGAAGGTGAAAAATAACACCACTATTGGCGAGCATGAGCCATTGCTTATCATTGTAATTAATGATGTTGTTAATTGTCGCTGTTTTAATATTTTCAAAATGTAGCCACTCTTGCTCATTATTTTTCTTTGCAAACACGTTACCGCGAAGCCCTGCTACAATTTCTTGCGTACTATCTGATGCAACTGCAAAGAATGAACCTGGGTAAATCTCCTCAATCCTTTGCCAAGTTTGACCATCATCAATGCTTCTGGCCATTAAACCCATCTCACCAACGAGCATTAATCCGTTATCTGTTTTTTCGATTCGATTAAAGTGCGGTAAAATTGAAGCTGTTTCTGCTTCGTACCCTTCGGGATCATTTTCTTTTAAATCGTTTAAGTAATCTCTGTCATCACTAAACAGTAACGAATCTAAAAAGCGCTTTTGCCAATGTTTACCACCGTCGGTGGTTTGATAAAACATGCCATAGGCCCCCACTGCAAAACCTTTTAAATCATCTTCAAATAGGATATCAAGGCAGGGTTTATCTAGTTCTGGTTTAACTTGTTGTAACTGCCAATTAATACCACCATCGGTAGTATTGATAATGGTGGCATCGTGTCCACATGCCCAGCCATTATTTTCATCGCTAAAGTCAACAGCTGTTAATAGCACTTGAGTTGGTACAAGTTCAGCTTGTTGCCATTTATTACCAGTGTCACTTTTAATAACGGTACCATGCTTGCCTACTGCAATTAGCCCGTTACCTGTGTTTGTTATATCAGTAAGTAGGGTTTTATCTGCTTTAATTGCACTGATTGCATTTTCAGGGACATCCTGAGCAACACTCGCACCACTTATGATCAGGCTGGCATATACTAAATACTTCATAAATTTTAATCGCCTTGAACGAGAGAATTGTTTGTCTTTATATACTGAGGAAAGCGTTGCGCGATTTGGTATAAGACAAACGCGATGTGAAAGGAAAAGGCACTTAACATGCGTTAAGTGCCTAACTTCTAACTATCTACCTGCGCGACGTAATGCGCTTGACGTAAACTCGTTATCGTTAAACGATTGTGAAAAATCGTACATTTTTTCTTGGTTATCTAAACCAATTGCTAAATAACGACGAGAATTCAAATCATGGTAAACCTCAAGCGTACTCCATTGTGTAGGTACCTCGTAGTAGTTAAGGCCATAAGCCATTGCTACACGGTAAAGTTGGTCGCGGTTATCATAAATATCCGTAACCTGTACTTGCCAGCTATCTTCATCAATGTAAAACACACGTTTTTTATAGATATGGCGTGTATCGTCTTTTAAGTTAGCTTCAACAACCCAAACACGGTGTTTTTCGTAGCGTGTATGCTCTGGGTTTATGTGGCCAGGCATTAAAATGTCATCGTATTCTAACTTATCACTATGAAGCTTATAGCTGTTGTAAGGAATGTATAATTCTTGCTTACCTTTCAACGTCCAGTTGTAACGATTAGGTGAGCCATTGAACATGTCAAAATCATCAGTAGTACGTAAGCTATCCGCTGCTGTTCCTGGTGCATCATATGCAACATTAGGTGCACGACGAACGCGGCGTTGTCCCGAATTGTAAGTCCATGCTTGGCGTGGCGTTAATATTTGGTCCATCGTTTCATGAACAAGCAGTGCTGTACCTGCTAAGCGTGCAGGCTCTGTAACACTTTGTTTAAACTTAAACAAAATGTTTGAGTCTTGCAGCTCTGCGGGTGTTGCACTCGGATCTGAATATTTAACCAATAACTGCTCATCAAAGCCAACATAGTTATAAGAACCCGATGCTGTTGGCGCTGCTTGACCGGCAAAACGCTCAATAGACTGTCCACGGTAACGTAACAAATGATTCCAAATAGCTTCTAAACCCGTTTTAGGAATAGGGAAAGGAATACCAATTGCCGTATTTTTGATCCCATTCCCGTCTTCAACTAGCTCAGCTGTTGGTGCAAACTTTTTAGTTGCGTCGTACACAAACTGTGGATAAGACGCAGAGCGACGTGTTTCATACACTGGCATTTTAAATGTATCTGGATATGCTTCAAATAAAGCAATTTGACCCGGACTTAAATTTGCTTTGTACTTTTCAATATTATTTTTATCAATAGTGAATAGCACTTTATCAGTTGAAAATGGGTCAAGGTGATGCATACCCGGTTCATAGCCTGCTGGAGCAGATATAATGCCATTATTCCATGCTGGAATAGAGCCATCAGCATTCGCC
Organism: Pseudoalteromonas sp. 5Ae-yellow; assembly: GCF_014077565.1. Taxonomy (NCBI): domain Bacteria; kingdom Pseudomonadati; phylum Pseudomonadota; class Gammaproteobacteria; order Alteromonadales; family Pseudoalteromonadaceae; genus Pseudoalteromonas; species Pseudoalteromonas sp. 5Ae-yellow. The sequence goes on along the minus strand of NZ_JACGWD010000010.1, from coordinate 18,885 downwards.
GCTTTTTCTGCGCCTAATGGCGTTAAGTTTTGACCTAATTGAGCTACCTCAACTGCGCTCATTTTTGCCAAAGCAGCGCTGCTTGCAAATAAGCTACAAAAAGCAGTAGCAATGAGGGTAGGTTTTTTAATCATAGTAATGTTACCCCTAAATAGAATATTTTAAGTTAAAAGAAACGTAATCGCGATCTGAGAAAGTATTAATATCGCCGCCGCCCCAAAACGAGTTGTAGCTCACGTCAAGTGACCACGCATTTTGGTAGTTAAAGTTCATGGTCGCACCTAAAGATTTACGGTCTTCAATAAATAAGAACATAGGATCTGGTGTATTACCATTTACGTCATGAGAAAATACAAAACGAGGAGAGAAATTAATACCATCGTAAAGGTCATAATAATCACCTTTAGCAATTAAGCGATATCCCCAAGAAGATGCAGTAGCAAATGATTTTTGCTCTGCACCATTTGAAAGACCAAGTTGCAATGTAGTGTAATCAGTTGTGCCAGGCCCAGTAATAACGCCACTTCGCCCAGTACCCGATACGTTTAAACGCATCTCGTCGTATTCAGGCATGTTATGAATTTTTACAGCACCCACTTCACCAACAACAGCCCAACTATCAGCCCCTAATGAAGGGCCAAATAAATGTGTTGCAGTAAACTGTAATTGTGATGTATTACGTTCAATATACCCTTGAGCAACTTGACCAGGTCCTACAACACTGATGTCGTCGCCTAAACTCATTTGTGAAATACCCGCAAAATCAGGACGGATACCAGCAACCGCTAATTGCTCAGGCATCGCTGCATACAAAAGCTCAACATCATCAATTTGCAGAGGCTCGTCTTGACGAAAAGCAAATTCACCCGCAAAAGCTGTTTCACCAATAGTGGTGTTAAAGCTCAAACCGTATAGTTTAATATCTTCTGGGTAGTCGTTTTCAGCTTTAGAAAAGGCAGTTAAATCAGCAACATTATCAGAGGTAATTTCTGTCGTCATAATCATCGCTAAATCTTGCGCAATTGCTTCGTTTGAAAAGTTTGATACGCGACCAGAGATAAGCGGACGACGACTGTGGTAGTTCACATGGTATAACGCAATTTCAGTATCATTAAACTCAGGTAAAAACACCCCTAAACGAAGACCGTACTGACCGCCATCTTCAGGTTCTGTTTTACCATTATCTCCTTTACCTTTAAGCGCGACCTTAGTTGGATATGCAAGGTACATTTGAGCTAATAAAGCACTCCCTTCGGCACTTGAAGGATCAATTCCTTGAGCAGCTGTTGCTAGTGCAAAGTCAGATTTTAAGTTATTTAAACTATCCGTTAAAAAAGCAACATCAATATCAGGATTAGACGTAAAGCCTAACTGAACATTTTGTTGGTAACCATTTTCTGCAGCAAAGTCATTAGTAGAAAAATACGTGCCAGCTGCTGGTAGACGCGTTTCTTGCCATTGATATTGGTAGAAACCTTCAAGCGTAATATTTTCAGTAATACCAAGCGATGCCCAAAGCATACCGATTGGTATAAATGCTTCTTTAAGCTCAGCGCCTGGTGCTTTTAATCGGTCAATATCAACTGGGTTTACGTTAATACCATGAGATATAAGCGTACTTTCACCCCAGTTAACTACTTGCTGACCTAAGCGAATTGATAATGGGTTATTCCCGTCGTTTAAATCAAAATTAGCCCAAACGTATGCATCTAGTAAACGGATATCTGCACAGCTTTGCTCTTTTGTATCTTTATCGTCACACGGGTCAACACCTTCACCAGAAGTTGGGTTTGAATAAGCGCGATCGCCATCCATCAACTCAAAATCATAAAAGTACATAAAACGTGTAAACAAACCGTAATTATCTTTATTTATTGAAAGGTCGTGTGTTCCCTTCAATAGTTTTGAGAATGAGTCACCACTGTCAAAATTTAAATTACCCGCATCACCATTGTTTGAGTAAGAGCCGGGTTGTGCCCATACATCTTGTGATGAGTAAATAGTGTTACTTAGTGCAGGGTTGTAACCTGTCCAGTCAAAAGCTGGATTATTACTTTTACCAATTAAGTTAAAGTCCCTGTCTTCTACACGGACGCTTTGCCCATATGAAAAGGTTGAGTCGAAGGTAATATCAAAACCCCCAGCTTCAAATGTTACAGCTTGAGTACTGGCTGCAGATAAACCTAAACTAGCGGCTGCTAAACCTATAGCGATTTTATTTTTAACAAAAAGCGATCTTCTTATCATTTTGGTTCCCCCCTGTCGCGGGTCATTTTGTGTGATCAAGTTATTGTTTTTAGTGTCATCGTAACGATAGAAGCGAATCATTGAAATTACAAATAGTCGCATTCAATCTGTCATATATTTCTTATTCTGGTTGACGCTTACGTATTGGTAAGACGTCGTACCAGATAATTTATACACGTTATTTAACAATAGGACAAATTGAAATTAACAAAAAGACAATATTTTTATGCTTTTATAACATGAAAACAGGGAGCTAAGCCACGCGCTCAATACGAATGAATTTATTTTCGGGGGTTAATAATATTCTAAAACGCCCTCTTATACCTAGGCTGGTAATAAAAGGTCTTAAATGATTAGCAGAAAAACGTACCGTTTTCCCGCCATCTTCTACAACTTGTAAAGAGCTAAAACGGCCATGGTAGTAATCCATGCACTCGTTATAGCTCAATCTTAAGGTAAAATAATACTCAATCATTTATACGAGCGCTTTTTCAACCTTTTCATACAAATCAGCACTTAGCCCATCTAGATTAGCTAAGCGTTGTAATTGCAGTTTCATTGCTTGAGAGCGAACATCATCGTAACGTTTCCATGACATGAACGGTGTTAACATACGAGACGCATTTTGTGGATTAATTGCATTAAGTTTTATTAATAAGTCACCTAACAACGTATAACCTTGGGCGTCTGAACGATGAAATTGTGCTGTATTAAAGTGACTAAAGCTTCCTACAAGTGCACGTACACGATTCGGGTTTGAAAAATCAAAACACGGATGTTCGTAAAGTGCCTTAATATTGTCTATAGCATTATTGCCTGATTGCATAGCTTGCAGTGCAAACCACTTATCCATCACTAAAACATCATGGCGCCATTGACTATCAAAATGACTCAAAAGCTCTTCTTGTAAAGGGTGGGATGCTTTTACCACTGCGCTTAGTGCACCAAGTACATTGGTCATATTAGTAGAACTTGCGGCTTCTTTAATAAAGCTTACAGCCTCTGGCTTTTGAGTTTTAGCCAAATAATGCAAGCATATTTGTTTTAAAGCGCGCTTAGCAACGGAGCTTGCACTTATACTGCCATCATCTTCAAGAGATTCGTAACAACTAAGCAGTTCATCAGCAAGTTCGTCAGCAATTTGTTGCTCGAACTTTTCTGTTATTTCAATAATCTCATCAACAAGTATTACTTCAAATTCAGCGGCTAATGTATCAAAACTTGGCAGTTTAAACAGCTCTGCAATTAAGGCTAAATCGCCCTCTTTTGTGTTTATAAGTACACGTAGCGCATTTATAATTTCGCTGCTTAACTCGCTATTAGTTGTGTCGGTAATCTGAGATTTAATCGCTTTAATAAATAGCTGCTGTTGTGCATCCCAACGTGAAAAATCACTGCGTGCAAAACGCATAATATGTAATAGTTCGGGCTCTGTTGTTTGCTGATTTAAAATACAAGGTGCAGAAAAATCTTCGAGTAAAACCGCAACGGGCTTTTCTAAGATATTATCAAAGCTAAATGTTTGAGTCGCATTAGTTACATCGAGTACATGATCTAGTTTTTTACCTTTATATTGCAGAGCAATACTTTGTCCATTGGCATCAAGTAGTTCAATAGCAAAAGGTATATGAAGCTTTTTATTCTCTGGCTGATTAGCTGACGCTGTTTGCTCGATTGTCAAAGTGTATGTATTTGAGCTGCTATCAAATTTTTGAATTGCATTTAAACGCGGTGTACCTGATTGGCTGTACCATTGTTTAAATTGCTCTAAATCAACACCTGATGCATCGCTCATCGCACTTACAAAGTCATCACATGTAACTGCTTGCCCATCGTGGCGCTCAAAGTAAAGCGTCATCCCTTTTTGAAAGTTAGTTTCACCCAGTAATGTGTGCATCATACGGATAACTTCAGCACCTTTATCGTATACAGTTACTGTATAAAAGTTATTCATTTCAATAACTTTCTCAGGGCGAATTGGGTGAGCCATAGGGCCTGCATCTTCGCTAAACTGATGCGTCCGCATAACTTTGACCGCATCAATTCGGTTAAGTGCACGAGAGCCTAAATCACTACTGAACTCTTGGTCTCTAAATACAGTTAACCCTTCTTTTAGCGATAACTGAAACCAATCTCTACAAGTAACTCGGTTACCTGTCCAGTTATGAAAGTACTCATGCCCTACAATGGATTCAATCGTATGGTAGTCTTTATCTGTGGCTGTTTCTTGATTAGCTAATACGCATTTACTGTTAAAAACGTTTAGCCCTTTATTTTCCATCGCGCCCATGTTGAAAAAATCGACGGCAACAATCATATAAATATCAAGGTCATACTCTAAATTAAAGCGTTCTTCATCCCATTGCATTGCTTTTTTAAGTGAAGCAATAGCATGAGGTGTTTTAGATAAATTCCCCTTATCAACAAATAATGCTAACTCTACGTATTTGCCGCTTTTAGTCGTGTACGTATCTTTTAAAACATCAAAATCGCCCGCTACAAGTGCAAATAAATAGCTCGGCTTTTTAAATGGGTCTTGCCATTTCACAAAATGACGACCATCTGATGTTTCACCGCTATCTACTTGATTACCATTAGAAAGAAGTTGTAGATACTTTTTATCGGCAATAATAGTTACATCAAACGTGGCAAGTACGTCAGGGCGATCCATGTAATAAGTGATTTTTCTAAATCCCTGCGCTTCGCACTGTGTGCAATACGCACCGCCCGATAAATATAAACCTTCTAAAGAAGTATTTGTCTCAGGTGATATCTCGGTCACAATACTTAATTGGCAACTATCCGGTAGGTTATTGATTATTAGCTGCTCGCCAATAATTTCATAATCAGTTATATCAACCGTATCAATAGATAAAGACAGTAAGCGTAAATCAATACCATCAAGCACTAAAGGTGCTTTTTTATCACCAACACGCGTAAGCGTTAGCAAAGAGCTTACTTTGGTTGATAATGGCTGTAAGTCAAAGGTTAGCTCTGTGTGGTCAATTAAAAAATCAGGAGCTTTATAGTCTTTAAGATATTGTGCTTGAGGTTTACTTGATTCAGTCATAGATACTCCAAAACAGCTCCTTTTAAGTTAAAAGGAGCTGTTTAAAATTAGGCGGATTGTTTTGGCTTAATACGTAAAATTTTAATGCCCAAGTAGGCATAAACCACCGCTAAAACAGGGTTAATTAAGTTAAAGAAAGCGTAGAGTGCATAATCAAAAGGATTTATTAGTAAAACGCTTTGCATATATGCGCCACACGTGTTCCATGGAATTAGTGGGCTGGTAATTGTACCGCCATCTTCCAATGTACGAGATAAGTTAACAGGCTTCAAACCACGTTTTTCGTATTCATCTTTAAACATACGTCCAGGTACAACAATCGCGATATACTGATCGGCTGCTATAACGTTTGTACCAATACAGGTTGCAATTGTTGCTGTAATTAATGAACCCGTACTTTTAGCTATTTTAAGTATGCTTTTAACAAAAATGTCCAGAAGACCCGTTTTTTCCATGATGGCACCAAACATCAGTGCAGTCATAATCAACCACGTAGTTGTAAGCATTCCTGACATACCGCCACCACTAAGCAGCGAGTTCATTTTATCATCACCTGTGCTTATACTAAAACCATCAAAAAACGTCGTCCAAACAAGCTTAAAGTAACCTACTAACTGTCCTTGAGAAACATCAATTTGGCTAGCAATTAGATCAGACTGAAACAACATAGCCCAAACAGCGCCCACAACAGCACCAATTGAGATAGCAGGAAATGCTGGCATTTTTTTAATAGCTAAAACTAAAAGTACGATTAACGGGATCAGCATTTCAAAACCAATATTAAAGTTTTGCTGTAAAATAGCCGTTATTTCATCAATGCGCCCTGCTTCGCTTGAAGCTGTTGCATTAAACCCCATGAATATAAATATAATCAGTGCAATTACAAAACTCGGTACTGTCGTCCACAGCATATGTTGAATATGCTCAAACAAATCAGCGCCAACAACTGCTGGTGCCAGATTGGTTGTTTCTGACAGCGGGCTTAGCTTATCACCAAAGTACGCGCCAGATATAACTGCACCTGCGGTTACTGTTTGCTCAAGTCCAAGACCCGTAGCAACACCTAATAAAGCAACACCTATCGTAGCAGCCGTGGTCCAAGAACTACCAATACTCATTGCTACAATGCCACAAATTAAACAACTCGCTGCATAAAACCAACTTGGGTTTATAACTTGCAAGCCATAATAAATTAAAGTTGGTACAGTTCCAGAAAGTAGCCAAGTGCCAATTAACGCACCTACCATAAGTAAAATTAGGATAGCGCCAAGTGAAAGCGTTATACCTTCGATCATGGCTTGTTCTAATTTTTTCCATGTATAACCGTTTTTAAGCCCAATTAAAGCCGCTGCAAAAGTAGCAAATAAAAGTGCAATTTGGTTAGGGCCTGATGAAGAGTTATCACCAAATAAGTAAACTGCAGCACCAAGTAAACAAATTAATACAGAGATAGGAATTAATGCATCAAAAAACGAGGCGGGCTTGATTGGTTTGTCATCCAATAGCTTCAAAGTAGAGACTCCTAGACACACTTACTGTGTGTTTAATTATTATTTTTAGCACGTAAAGCGCATTAATTGAGCATGATTGATCTAGCTCAACTTTATGTAATCAAATATTATAACAATTTAGTAAATTTTAGGTAGTAAAAAAGGCGCTAATGCGCCTTTTTTATAGAGGTAAAACCAGTTGTTACTTCTTAGCTATACGACCATAATTAATATAATCTTGAGTAATTAATGCAGCTTCTTCCAAAAATGGGTCAAGCTCTTCAATTACTTCAGGTAAATCGTCTAAGTTTTCTACCGGATCTTTACCTAAACGCTTAAGACGTTCGTTAGTACGTACAAGTGCACGTGCTTCACCTTCATCTTTTTCTTTAATACGCGTAGCTTCAACTAAAGAGATAGTTTTACGGTCTTTCTCTTCGTTGTATAAGGTAATGTCATTAAATACATAACCAAATTCTGGTTCTGATTTAATTCGTACTTCGTGTTGTTTCTCAAGGTACGTAATAATAGGTGTTAAATTACCTAATTTTTTGTATTTTGCTTTAACAATGCTATCCCAAGGAAGTGCATTATCTTGCTTACTTTCGCCCCACTCTGCAGGATCGATTGCTGATGGAAACGAAATATCAGGGATCACACCTTTATGTTGCGTACTACCACCGTTAATACGATAAAACTTAGCAATCGTATATTGTACGCTACCCAGCGCATTATCATATAAATCGTAAGCGCGGCCTAAGCCTTTGTGCTGCTGTACTGTACCTTTACCGAAAGTTTGCTCGCCAATAATAACTGCACGACCGTAATCTTGCATAGCTGCTGCAAATATTTCAGAAGCAGAGGCACTGTAACGGTCAACTAAAACAGTTAAAGGACCATCGTAATAAGTTATACCATCGCGATCTTTTTGCTCTTCAATACGGTTATTTAAGGTATGAATTTGAACAACTGGACCTTGGTCAAAAAACAAACCAGACAGTTGTGTTGCTTCATATAAAGAACCACCTCCATTTTGGCGTAAGTCGATAATAATACCATCAACTTTTTCTTCTTTAAGCTTAGCCAGCTCAACTTTTACATCTTTCGAAAGATTATTGTAAAAGCCCGGAATTTCAATCACGCCAACTTTACTTGTTAAATCAGAGTATTTGGCTTCAAATACTTCTGATTTAGCCGCTCTATCCTCAAGTCGAATTTTATCGCGAGTGATTTCTACAACTTTCGGAGCGCCGTGAGCATCAACACCTTTTAAATACTGTAAACGTACTTTAGTCCCTTTAGGACCTTTAATTAAATCAACTACGTCATCTAAACGCCAGCCAATTACATCTACAAACTCTTCGCCATCTTGAGCAACACCAATAATGCGATCATCAGCTTTAATTTGATCTGTTTTATCTGCAGGGCCTCCCGGCACTAAGCTGCGAATAACAGTGTAATCTTCATCAGGGCTTAATACGGCACCAATGCCCTCAAGCTCTAAGTCCATATCCATTTTGAATTGCTCTGCACGACGTGGCGATAAATAAGACGTATGCGCCTCAATACTGCGTGCTAGCGAATTCATAACAATTTGAAAAGCATCTTCTGAATTTGATTGTACTAAACGTTTTTCTGCATTTTTGTAGCGTTTGGTCAGCACCTCTTTAATGCCTTCCCAATCTTTACCCGTCATTTTTAAACGCAGTGCGTCGTACTTTACACGCTCACGCCAAATTTCATCAAGCTCAGCTTGTGACGCAGGCCATGCTGAATCTTCACGGTCAAAAAAGTATTCATCTTCTTTATCAAACGTCATCTCTTTTTCAAGCAGAGTAAGTGAATACTCGTAACGTTCAAAACGGCGTTTAAGACTTAAGTTAAAAATATCAAACGTAAAGTCTAATTTACCGGTAGTAATAGCGTTATCAAAGTCATCACGATATTGCTCAAATGAGGCGATATCGCTGGCTAAGAAAACGCTTTTATTAAAATCAAGGGATTCGATATAACGATCGTACACTTTACTAGAAAGCTCATCGTTAAATCGAACCGGTGTATAGTGTGAACGAGCAAATAAGCTAGCCACTCGTTTGCTAGCAGTACCATGTTGACTCTCTTGCTTGAGCTGGGGTAAATCGTCAATAGTAACGGCTTCTACAGCAGCAAATAATGAACCTGAAAACAGGGCAGCAACTAACGGAATGAGCGTAAACTTTTTACTCATACACAACTCCTTAATTTATTTACAACTTAAACAATGTATAAGCTGTCAGCTTTGGTTTTAACTTGCATACCTGTTACTAACTCAACATGAACATCATCTTTGTTCACTTCAGTTATTACTGCATTTACAAGTGCTTGGCCAAGTTTAACCTTAACCTTATTATTAACCTTGACCTCAGTTGCTGGCAAAGGTTCAATTTTTCCTGAACGCTTAGCCGGCGCTGCTTTAGCAGGTTTGTTAGCTGCAGGAGCGTTTTTATCGCCTGGTTTGCTAGCATGAGCTGGTTTTTTCTTGAAAGATTTAGAATCTGAATCTTGGCGAGGACGCTGTTGTTTTTTGCGTTTAGCCATTTTAGCGCGGCTTTCTTCCAATGCTTTTTGTGCATGGTCGATATGCTCTTGCTCAACTTTTTCACCTTGATTACCATCAAGATCAATACGAAACTCTGACTTGGTCACAGCTTCTAAATAACGCCAGTTAGACGTGTATTTTCTAAGCGCTTGACGAACTTGAGTCTTACTTACTTTTTCAGACCCTTCAATACGCTCAGCAATATCTTTAAAAATACCTACTTTAAGCGGCTTGATGCCATCTTTTTGTTTAAAACATTGTGGGAATTCTTGATATAAAAATTCCAACACTTCATTAATATCTTTTAGCTTGTTTGTGGTTTCCATTTTAGAACCTATTTTTCACATCTTTTCATCAAGGGACGAATCGACGTAGTGTGTTACCCAGTCGACCAACTCTTCGAAATCGGCTTCAATTACAGCCATATCACCCCGAAGGTGTTCCCAAATACCATTAATTGTTTCATCAATAAATTCACATTCTGAATCATCAGGAAGACGATCCCATGCAATATGAATTAAATCATTGAGCGTTTCCGCTACATGCTCTTCTTCGCCTTCCCAGTCGCCAACATCTTGCACAGCAAATAGGTAGTCTTGAACATTTAGCAAATCTTTCATTACAGGCTCGCCTCTAAGCATTTCACTAATGCTTCAAGGCCAGCTTTATCATCAGCATCAAATCGGCCAATACTTGGACTATCAATGTCTAGTACAGCAAATACTTTACCATGTTTCATGATAGGTACAACCACTTCAGAATTAGACGCTGCATCACAGGCTATGTGGCCGTCAAAAGCGTGAACATCTTCAATTAATTGTGTTTCTACGGTTGCCGCAGCAGTTCCGCATACACCTTTTCCTACTGGAATACGAATGCATGCAGGGTTACCTTGAAACGGACCAAGTACTAATTCAGTAGGAGAATCCATAAAGTAAAAGCCCGCCCAATTTACATCCTCTAAAGAGGTAAATAACAGCGCGCTTATGTTTGCCATATTGGCAATTACATTGGATTCACCAGCTATCAGCGATTCAGTTTGCTTAACTAATGACTGGTAAAAATCGTGCTTTTGCATACCAAACTACTTCTTATTAAACATACAGTAGCTAAAGGTACTCTTTGTCGTGAAAAATTGGAACCTTTTGGAGGTAAAAAAAAGGAAATCACACCGTTTATCAGTGCGCTTGGTTAATAATGCTGCGATTATTTTTTTGCCGTTTTACGAAGACCAAACAAAAACAGCCCAGCAGCGAATGCTGACATTACACTATTGATCAAAAATATCTCCCCTGTTGTGGCACTTAATAAGTAACTAAATATCGCTCCGCCTAGTAGTCCAAGAGTTAATACCCCTGAATAATTAACTTTAGAATACTTAAACATGAGTAAATACCCAGGCACAACAAAAGCAGCCATTGTTAAGCCTACTATGTGTGCATTTGATATAGCAGTCATTAATAAGGTAAGAAATATTGATACAAACTCGCCTTCAAGCGTAAGTGAGTAATAAACACCAAGTAAACTGCCTACAATAACAGGCGATAATAACGAAAGCCCTACGCTTTTTGCTAGCTGATGTTTCATTTAAAATCCTTAATACACAAATCTAAATTCTATGTATAAAGCATGCACCAAGATCTAAAGGTTAGAAACAGAGACTATGGTCGTAATTTATGATTAAAAATAAACCTTATTGCAGTATGAGCCTATTACTTTATTAATAGGCTCATAAGTTTGGGTCACACTTATCAAAATGCTTATAACTTAGCTATTTTATTTGATAACTCAAAATGGCTAGATGTTACTATTTCCTCAAGCACTGCCACCCTTTTGCTCAACATCGCTGTTTGTTCCTCTAATTTTGTTATCTTGTTATTATTTAGTCCTTTAAATTTTGCGTGCGCTGCCATTATTGTAGTTTTATAGGTGAAATAACGTTTAGTAATAGTAAGAATCAAAAAGGGTGTGCTAAATATAATTATTACAATAAATAATTCTAGCATGGTCGTTTCCCAATCAATTTAAGTTAGCTTGTTGCGTGTAAAGGCCATTTTTAGTGCATTGAAATAATTTTGATAATGTAACTTCGCGCTGCTTTCCTCGTCGAATTAGCATCTCAACATACACAATACTTAACACAATGGCTGTTGCTTTAAATAAGTTACCTTGTAGATCACCTACTGCGCCACCCGACATACCAAATATTCCGTAAGCTGCATTCATAAAAACATGCATCCACATAGGAAACCAAATACGATAACCACATTCACAATATAGCCACGCAAACCATGTACCTGCTACAGTAGTGATTGCAACCGCCATCAATGCAGAAATCGCATCATTGCCTTGATAAATATGGCCCAGACCAAATATTACTGAACTAATTAATGCCGCAGGCACAAAGCCCCATCTACAATATTTAAATAAAACACCAAACAATGCAGCCCTAAAAATTAGCTCTTCAAAAAACCCCGCATAAACTGAGCCAGTTATTATTGCTGGTATTGATAGGTTAAGTTCATCACTCAAAAATCCATAACCTATTGCCATAGGAGTACAACAAATAATTGCTGCGAGTGCATAGTTAATAAAACCAGAGGAATTAAGCCCTATAGATTCAAAAGGCTTACTTTGTTTAAACAAAATAATAGCCGCAATAACTAACGGTCCATATAAAAAAATATATTTAGCGGGGGTAAATAAAATGCCAGTTAGATTATCAAGTTCAGACAACCAGCTAGACCAACCTTCTCCCCTAAACTGCCTCATTACATAGTGGCAAAATACATAGTGGCAAAATACAAATATAGAAATTATTGCAAGTGCCTTGATAGCGTATTTCATATCTACTTTTCTCGTTAAGTTGTAAATTTCAACTTAATCTTGGCAATAGTAAAAATACAAAGCGACCTATTAGGTATCAATTACAAGATGAGGTATAAAGCCCATGTTTTAGGGGGGATTAACATGATTTTGGGATTAATGACAAAGCATCTTTGATTACTTTTACATAAGAACGAGACACAGGAATTTTAATATCAATTGTATGTAGCGATAATTGCAACCCTCCAGCATTACCACTGTAGTGTTGAATGTTTTGCAGGTTAACCGCATAAGAACGGTGGCATCGTAATATAATTGTTTTTTCTGGAAGCTGCTTTAATAAACCGCTAAGAGATACACGTGATAGTTTACGTGAAGTTGAAGCTCCTTCTTGTATTGTTATTTCACAATAGTTGTCTGAAGATTTAATAAATAAAATATGGTGAGGAGCCGCATTAATTTCGTCGTTTTTGTTATCACCTTTGAGAGTAATTGTCTTTAATTCAACTTCTCTCAACTGCTCTTGAGCAACGCTAACTTTACTTGGCTTAGTTAAATCTATTACATGCCTATTTACCACAAGTAAAAAAATAAGAGGAAATACACCAATACAAAAAATATACCCTACAAAAAGTAATTGATTCTGCCAATGCTAAGATCCAAGTACAGCAACCACAAAATACCCATGATTGAATATCGCAGTAATTAAAATATATGTGATAGGAATAATAATTAAACGGTTTAATTTACTTAGCTTAAACTTAAGTAACACTATTTCTATGAAACCTGACAATAGCAAAGCACAAAAGGTTACTAACCCATAGCCAAAAAGTCGCAGAAACTTGTAAGACTCGGTATCGCTTGAAGTGCCAAAAGGTTGAAATACAAAAAGTACAAAAAGCGTTATAAACGAAAACATGGCGGCACGATATACAACTAACTTTCTCGAATCTAGATCATCTTTGAGCCACAACATCCTATTTTGCATACCTTTAATCCACCAATATTTAAAAATAACACATATTAATATGTGCATTCCAACTCATTTAAAGTTTTTTGTGATGGTAGTTTTATTAAAAACAAAAATAGGAAGAGAACATCAACGTTTTTTAACATCAGAAGATGATGTGTGAGCAATTCTATCTGCTTTTAAGGTTTTACTAATAAGAGATAAGAGATGTAATACCAATTCGCTTAATTAAGTGATCTATTTAGAGGGCGGATAAACGTGTTTACAGCTAGCCAATAAATTCGCTATTTAGTTGTTCAAAATGAGAATTTTTTAACGCAGGGAGCGACACGTTTAGTCCCGCAAAATGATTAAGTATTATTGCGGGTTGGTATAAGTGTACTGATATTGTTCCAAACACAAAAAAACCCGCTAAGTTAGCGGGCTATTCTGTTATATGGTGGAGAGATAGGGATTTGAACCCTAGATGGGCTATAAACCCATGCCGGTTTTCAAGACCGGTGCATTCGACCACTCTGCCATCTCTCCGATACTGCTAAGTTAAAAGTAAGAGTGTACTAATAACTATTTAAATGAATGATATTTTAATTACCACACACTTATTAAATAAGTGGTGGAGAGATAGGGATTTGAACCCTAGATGGGCTATAAACCCATGCCGGTTTTCAAGACCGGTGCATTCGACCACTCTGCCATCTCTCCGCACGGCCTGCATAATAGGGAAACCCATCCCTTTTGTGAAGCTTTTTTTTAAATTAATTGTTTAAGTGCCTAAAAAACAATTGATTTGTTTAAAGTTAAAACAAAATGTTTTTAATTTAGCCATCAATATACTTTTATTTAAATATTTAACTCTATTGATCTACAAAGGTTTGCCCAAACATATAAGAGTTGGTAATCTAATTTTAGTTAAATTATCGAAACACACACGTTTCACTTAAAGGAGCTCTACAATGGCGTTTAATCAATCGTACAATACCGCGAAACCGGTAATGTCTACCATTGAAACAAACAAGGTACTTAAAAACACCTACTTTTTACTAGCTATGACACTTGCATTTAGTGCAGTTACAGCCGGTATTTCAATGGCACTACAATTACCTTACTTTATGGGAATTGTGTTTACACTCGTTTCGTTCGGTTTATTATTTGTTGTAAATAAAAAAGCAGATACAGCATCTGGTGTATTTTGGGTTTTTGCTTTCACAGGTTTAATGGGGGCAGGCTTAGGTCCATTGCTTAACCATTATGCTGCATTACCTAATGGCCCAATGCTTATTATGCAAGCCTTAGGTTCTACAGCGCTTATCTTTTTTGGTTTATCTGCTTATGCACTAAATACTAAAAAAGACTTCTCATTTATGGGTGGCTTTTTAACTGTTGGCTTAATCGTTGTGATTGTAGCAAGCATCGTTAATATTTTTATTGGCAGTTCATTGATGTTTATGGTGCTTAATGCAGCAGTTGTACTGATTATGTCTGGTTTGATTTTATTTGATACAAGCCGAATCATAAACGGTGGTGAAACTAACTACATTCGCGCAACAGTGTCTTTATACCTAAGCGTATATAACTTATTTACTTCTTTACTTGCTCTACTTGGCGCAAGTGATGACTAATTAAATAGTTCTGTTAAAATAGCCCCTTTATTGGGGCTTTTTTATTGGAATTGTTTTGGCACGCTTTGTTCTTTCATTACATACACCACCATCCGATCACGATACCACGCAACGCATAGTTAAATTTGCGAATGCATGTTTAGCCCAAGGGCACACCATTGATGCTATTTTTTTATACCAGCAAGGTATTTATCATGCATCTACCCACTTTGATTTATCCTCAGACGAGCTTCAAATTTCAGCACTTTGGCAGCAACTTGCTGATCAAAAACTAAATTTAATGCTGTGTGTTACCGCCGCGCAAAAGCGCGGGTTAGATATTAAAAACACAGGTGTATTTAAAGTCGCAGGGTTAGCTGAATTTGCAATGCTTGCAAGCGACGCAGATAAATGGGTGCAATTTAAATGATAAACGTATTAGTAATGAGTCAGTGCAGCCCATTTGACGATTTAAATATTCGTGATGCACTTGATATGACATTGATATTTGCTGCTGTTGACCAAAATGTAAGTTGGTTGTTTAGCGGCCCCGCCGTTTTAGCTTTAAAAAAGCATCAACAACCAAACAATATTGGCTTAAAAGACTTTTTTAAAAATATTAAAACACTCGAAATATATGATGTTGAAAACATTTTCGTGTGTGAAAAATCATTGCTTGATTATGGTTTAAATAAACATGATTTACTCATAGAAGCAAAAGCTCTTAACTTTAGTCAACAACAAACACTAATTAAAGCGCAGCAACATGTGGTGAACCTATGAGTACGTTACATATATTTTCAAAGCCGCTTAACTATTACTCGGCAAATCAGCTAGAGAACTTAATTTTATCAGGCGATAAGGTACTACTTGTTGGTGATGCCTGCTTTGCAAAAAAACAATTTAGACAATTTGCAGATACACTGTTAATACTTGAACAAGACGCGCAAGTACGTGCAATAAAATTAGCAGATAACGATAAAGCAATTAGCTATGAAGACTTTGTGGCACTCACTTTATCAACTAATCAATCAATTACGTGGTAACTCATGCTTGAATTTAACAACCAACAGATTGAAACCGACAAACAAGGCTACTTGCTCGACCATACTTTATGGTCAAAGGAGCTGGCGCCTGTAATTGCTACTCAAGAAAACATCACACTTAGTGAGCAACACTGGGAAGTCATTAATTTTGTTCGTGATTTTTACATTGAATATAACACCAGCCCAGCAATTAGAATGCTTGTAAAAGCAATGGCTAAAGCACTCGGTGAAGATAAAGGTAATAGCCTTTATTTATATAAATTATTTCCTAAAGGCCCAGCCAAGCAAGCAACAAAAATTGCCGGATTACCAAAACCAGCTAGGTGCATATAATGAGAGCTAAATCAGACAATAATCAAGCAACACAAGCCAAGCCAAAAAGAAGTACTGGGCGTACTTATTCACGCAGTGCACTTAACAAAACGCCATCTGGTAAAAGAGAAATAAAGCCGCAAATAGCATCTAAAGACAGAAAAATTGTGTTATTCAACAAGCCGTTTGATGTGCTATGCCAATTTACAGATGACGCAGACAGAAAAACGCTTGCTGAATTTATCCCTATTAAAGAAGTTTACGCAGCAGGAAGGTTAGACAGAGACAGTGAAGGTTTATTGCTTTTAACAAACTGTGGAAAATTACAAAACACCTTAACTGCTCCTGATAAAAAAACGAATAAAACCTACTGGGCACAAGTTGAGGGTGAACCAACGAGTGAATCAATTAATGATTTATGTAATGGCGTAGAACTTAAAGACGGGCTTACACTCCCCGCTAACGTTAAAATAATTGATGAGCCAACAATTTGGGCGCGTACCCCGCCTGTACGCGAGCGAAAAGCAATCCCGACCACTTGGCTAAGTATTACTATTAATGAAGGTAGAAACAGACAAGTTCGTCGAATGACCGCGCATATTGGACACCCTACACTTCGCCTCATCCGCTATAGCATTGGCAACTATACGTTGGATGATATTAATTGTGGTGAATACAAAGTAATTAAGGGCGTAGTTGATGCATAAACCGCATGTCACGGTTGCAGCAATAGTAAAAAAGCAAAACGAGTTTTTACTTGTAAAAGAGCGCGATAAATTTACACAGCAGGTTTGTTACAATCAACCTGCTGGTCATTTAGAACAAAACGAAACGCTTGCACAAGCAGCAAGCAGAGAACTACTTGAAGAAACAGGCTTAGCGCGTGAGCCAGTCGGCTTTTTAGGTGTGTATAATTTGCATGCCGAAAATGGAGTGCACTATTTGCGATTCTGCTTTTTATTTGAAGCACCCGATAATATAAAATCGCCAACGCCAGTAGATACCGACATTATCAGCGCTAACTGGTACACATTAGAGCAAATAAAATCACTACCGCTTAGAAGCCCTTTAGTATTGAAGTGTATTAACGACAGCCTGAACCGACCAGTATTAAGCCTAGAAACTATTTATAATTAGTTATATTGGCGAGTAGCTTAAATAAAATAATTAACTCTATTTTACTTACTCTGAGCTTAGCGCTATACAGTTACGCCCTTGTTTTTTAGCATAGTACAAGGCGTTATCAGCGGCTTTAACGAAGCTAATTTCATCACTATTTGTATAGTCACTGATGGTATTAATACCCATACTTATAGATAAAAATCCGGTAAAGCTATCCTGATGTGCAATAGCTAAGTTTTCTACAGCCTTTTGTATTTGCTCTGCTATAAACAATGCCCCTTGCCTATCGGTTTGAGGTAATAAAACAACAAATTCCTCTCCGCCATATCGCGCCACAAAATCTTCTGGGCGACTAACCGTTGAAGCAATTTTTTGAGCCACGTCATATAAGCACGTATCGCCCGCTACATGCCCATACCGATCATTAAATTGTTTAAAATGATCAATATCGATAATAATCATCGATAGCATGCCTTCGCATTCTTTTGCTCGTTCATACTCATGCGTTAGTTTTTCATCAAACCGACGCCTATTTGCAATTTTGGTTAATGCATCCAAAAAGGCCATATCCCTAAGTATATCCTCTGCTTCTAAACGCTCTGTTGCATCATTAAAAACAGCTAAAAACTCTTCACCTATATCAATTCCTGAAATTTCCATCATCACTTGCGAGCCATCACGACAAGAAACTCGATAGTTATTTGCGGGTATGTCGTTATTGTTATTTAGTGCCTTTTCAAGAGAGTCTTGCCACAGCTCTTTTGCAAGTGCTCTGTATTGGGGATCTGGATACGCTTTTTCCCACCATGATTTAAGATTTGGCACATCTTCTACTGTATAACCAAAAACATCTACAAAACGTTGATTAACTTTTAAAATATCACCCGTCTTGGCACATACATTACATACTGGCATTGGCAAAACGGTAAATAACCTAGCGTAGTGACTTATCTCATGTTTGCGCATAGGGTTTAGTGTACTTTGAGGTAAGTAACTCATTGGCATATCATTTTTTTCTATACTAAGCTTTTCTTCCATTTCTAAAGCGAAATACCACTCAAGCCACCAGTGCTCTACATGCTCAAGCACCTTTAAATCAACGTTCTTTTTAACTGTTGAACCTTTTATTAAGCTAAATAACTCATGTACATGGTTTGGCTCTTGGTAAATATGAGGGTTTTTGGGTTTTATTAACTCATAAAAAAGATTATAGGCTGATTTTTTAAACTCTGTCGTCTTGCTAGAAAGTAATTCGCTATCCACAAAATCCGGTTTTTGTGTGTAATGCTCGACTAAAGAATTTATCTTGTTTATTTGATAGGCATAATTCATATATTCATTCCATTGACTATATTTCAAGCGGCTTTAAAATGGTTTATAACCATATACTCACCACTATTTTATTTTTATTAAGTGTATATTTACCCTAGTAGTTTTAAAAGAAAATACTATTAATAAAACTCAATAACTACATGAATTATTCTATACTCTTAATTTATTAGGGCGTGTTGATCTTTGTGGTATGAAAAACAAACAGCATGAAGATAAGGTATAATTGAATTCGCCAGAAAACTTTACACCGAACCTATATGCCAAGATTAATGTTAACAGACGGGACATGGAATG
>NZ_JACGWD010000116.1:0-7325 GCF_014077565.1 Pseudoalteromonas sp. 5Ae-yellow | reverse complement strand
AGCAAAAGCTGCTGCCACTGTGCGCTTGTTCTGTAAGTTTTCATCACCTGCTCCGAATTTATCATTGAGCAGGTATTTTTAGATAATCAGAACATCGATGCTAGGTGTGGTTCGCTAGACGCTTACACTCAAACCAATTTAAGAGTCCGTGACTATTTTTTATTTGTATTTCTACACTAGGAGTCTGCTTTCCTTCAAGCAAACAACAACTGTATGCAACAAAATGCATAATATCGTTACAATTCATTGACTTAGTAATATTAGAACCAATTAATGAATCGCTTGAGTAACCTAGTTTCTTCTCCCATGCTTCGTTAATATAGGTAAGCTTTAAATGTTTATCACACTCAAAAATACATTCATCTAAAATAGCTAATAGCTTTGCTTGACGTCGATTACTATTGGAGAGCTTTTCGACCAATGCATATTGGATTTGCACTTGTAGTTCATCGTTGTTATCCATGCTCTCTCCAATACTTTATAAAAGTTTTACTATCACAAACTCGCGCATAAAGAGGAAAAACCTCTTCACAGTAAAAAGTTTGTTCAAAAGGAGTGCGACTCGATGTACAGTCACTTAAAATAGTGACGTTAAAACCAAGTTCAACAGCCGTTCGCGCAGTTGAGTCAATACAAATAGAAGTCACCGTGCCGGCTAAAATTACATTAGTGACACCATGTTCTTTGAGCTTTTGCGCTAGAGCAGTATGTGTAAAAGCATTTAAACCTTTTTCCCAGGCACCACTTCTATAACATTGCTAAAAAAATCTAGCTGCTCAATGGTTTGAGCGCCGTACGAACCTGCTTTAAATGCGCCCACATCAGCAATAGCTTTTAATATGCCAATCGGATTTTTAAGCTCACTGTAGTTTTGTGTAAAATGAATGGGTGTATTAACAACTAACGCAAATTGCTCTGCACAGGCGGCCAATAAAGAGAGTGTATTTTCTACCACGCCAGTAATTCTTGACGACTCTTCAACCACGTCATACAAAATACCTTTTGGTGAAAAGTAATCATTTTGAAAACCAATCAAAATAAGCGCTGTTTTAGAAAAGTCATGCATCATTGCCACCTTATTAACCAATTTAAGACGCTAATTGCCAAGGTTTAATAAACTTTTCGAGCACTGCTTTGGTCACTGGTTTTTGTAAATAGTGCGTAATACCTTTTTCAAATAACTCAGCTATCTGCTCATCCCCTGTTAGCCCCGTTAAAATAACTTTGGGTGTATCATTATTAGGGGTATTTTGACGCACCAATTGCTGTGCTACGTCACTGCCAAACATTCCTGGCATGCGCTCATCTAAGAGCAGTAAATCAAATGGTTCATTTTGAGCAAGCGTTAAAGCACTAGCGCCATTTTCTGCACATGTTACTAAGCAGCCCAGCATTTCGAGCATCACTTTTGTTGCAATTTGACTTGGTAAGCTATCATCCGCCACTAATACAGATAAACGTGTTTGCGTATGAAATGTTGTTAAAATGGTAATGAGGTCAGTATCAAAAAATGGCCAACCTAATATTTTTTTAGATAGTTTGTTCTCTTGGCTCAGCTCACTAATGTCGCTAATAGTGCATAACTTTATGTGTCTATTTATGCTGTCACCATTTAGTTTATCAGTTAGCGCATCACCACTAAGGTGACGTAAATCCTCAATCTGTACCGTTTCCTTAAAAGTGCTATTGAATAATTTAAAATTTAAGCCAAAGCGCTCATGGGTATTATCCGATGTTATTAAACAACTTTTAAATAACGCCTCACAATCAGTTAGAACGTCTATATTTTGGCTAATATCAAGTGCCAAACTAACAGACTCTTTTGTTGCTAAAAGCCCATGAAAATCCAGCGTGCTTACTTGCTCAGAATCATCAATCTGGTAATGAAGGCTAACCCCTTGTATATTTGCTTCTAGGTTAAGTAAAAAGCTCTGCTTTACAGATGCTAGCGCTGGAATCAGAAATTCCTCGCATTGCGCAATCATTTGCTCAAGAGGGATTTGCAAACAAACGTAGTTACATTGCAACTTGTTAATTAAAGTAACTGAAAAATTTCGATTTTGGGTTTTACAATATTTACCGATTACCCCTTGGATAATTTCTAAAACGTGACTATTAATATTCATAAAGTATTCTCGTTAACCCAATGTATAGCTCTTAATCATCAAGTTATGTGCCACAAATTAGTTCTTGTAAACACACTTGCATTCATATACTTAAGTATTAGACAGACAGCGCTTTAGTTTCTCATTCGCATTTTGCAAATCATATTACTATGCAATATATGATTTATAGTTTTTATTAGAATGGTGTAATCGATTTTTTTTGCTTTAAATAATTTTTCAATCATTTAAACTGATTTTAATCAAATTGAGGAGAAAGCTATGTTAACTGTAATTTTTGGCCGTGAAGGTTGTCCATATTGTGTTCGTGCAAAAGATGTTGCGGAGCAACTATCAAATGAACGTGATGACTTTAAATTTCGCTACATCGATATAATTAAAGAAGGCATTAGTAAAGCCGACCTTGAAAAGTCAGCTGGTAAACCTTGCCCTACCGTTCCACAAATTTTTGTGGATCAAAATCACATCGGTGGATTTACAGAATTTGAAGCTTACGCAAAAGAAAACCTAGGCTTGTACAAATAAGCGTTGTATTAAATATGTTAACCAGTTTAATAAACCCCAAATCAAACTGGTTAAATTTCGACCAACATCAAACACATAGAAATTAGTTTCAATTTATACAAGCATTTGCCTCGCGAATCCTATATAATGCGCGCCTCTTTAAATTCGTTGAGGCGTATTAATGTCAGAACCAGTCACGTTTGAATCTCTAAATCTTTCTCCTGCAATTTTGAAGGCAGTTGAAGAGTTGGGTTACAAGACACCATCTGAAATCCAAGCTCAATGTATACCGTTATTGCTAGAAAGAAAGGACGTACTGGGACTAGCTCAAACGGGTACAGGTAAAACCGCAGCATTTGCACTGCCATTACTAAATAATATTGACCCGTCTGTGAAACAGCCACAGATCCTTGTACTCACACCAACACGTGAGCTTGCGATCCAAGTTGCTGAGGCATTCGAACAATATGCTAAACATGTTCGTGGTATTGAAGTATTGGCACTATATGGTGGCCAAAGCTACAGTATCCAACTAAGCGCACTTCGTCGTGGCGCTCAGGTTATTGTTGCAACTCCAGGTCGTTTAATCGATCACATTAACCGTGGCACTATCAAGTTTGATGCTCTACAAGCACTTGTACTTGATGAAGCCGATGAAATGTTACGTATGGGCTTTATCGATGATGTAGAAAGCATCATGGAAAAAACACCGCGCGAAAAGCAAACATGTCTTTTCTCTGCGACTATGCCTAAGCAAATTCAAAACATCAGCAGCAAGTATATGAACAATCCTGAACAGGTTCATATTTCTGCGCGTAACTCTACAGTATCATCTGTTGAGCAAGTGTTTTGGAATGCAAGCGTACATAAAAATAAAGCAATTGTTCGTTTCTTAGAAGCTGAGCAATATGAAGGTGCTATTGTTTTCGTACGTACGCGTAACGATACAGTACAACTTGCTGAGTTATTAGAGCGCGAAGGTTTCTCTGCTGCTCCACTTAACGGTGACATGAACCAGCAAGCACGTGAACGCACTGTAGATCGCTTAAAAAGTGGCATGCTAAACATTGTTATTGCAACAGATGTAGCGGCACGTGGTCTAGATGTTGACCGTTTAAGCTTAGTTATCAACTACGATATCCCACAAGATTCTGAAGCCTACGTTCACCGTATCGGCCGTACAGGTCGTGCTGGTCGTACTGGTAAAGCAATCTTATTCGTAAAACATAACGAACGTTATTTACTTAAAAATATCATTCGTCATACGAAGTCTGAAATTGCTCAAGTTGAATTACCTACAGCAAAAATTGTTGAAGAAAAACGTATCGAAGCGTTACAAGCAAAATTAACTATTGCGCTTGAAAACAAAGACATCACGTTCTTCAATGAAGTAGCTACTAACATGGCTGAAAAACTTGATCTTCCTCTTGAAAGCTTAGCGGGTGCGTTACTGTGTTTAGCACAGCAACAGTCGCCAATTAAAGTTGAAGAAGTTAAGATTCAACCTCGTGAACGTAACGAGCGTAACGACCGCAATTCACGCAACGATCGTGGTGACCGTGGACGTCGTAACGAACGTGGCGGCGAACGTGGTGGTGAACGCGCTGAGCGTAAACCTCGCGAACGTAACAGCCGTGATGCAGGTCCTATGGATACTTACCGTATCGAAGTAGGTCGTGAACATGGTGTTCAGGTTAAAAATATTGTTGGCGCTATCGCTAACGAAGCTGACATCTCAAGCAAGTTTATTGGTGATATTCGTCTACACGACAATCACAGCACGGTTCAATTACCGCAAAACATGCCTAAAGATGTACTTGATCACTTTCAAAAAGTGTTTATTTGTAAACGCCCTATGGGCTTAACAATTACAACTGATCAAGGTCCTGCTGAACCACGTGGCGAACGCTCTGAGCGTCCAGCTGGTGATAAGAAACGCAGCTTTAATAAAGATGACGGCGCACGCGGTGATAAGCGCAGCGGTCCTCGTAAAGAACGTCGCCCTGTAAGCTTCACAGCTAAATAAGCAACGACTCTTTAATAAAAAACCTTGCCACGAAAGTGACAAGGTTTTTTTGTTTTTAAGCTGCTGCTACAGTGAAAACAAAGTAGACTTTCGCGTCAATTCAATAGCGGCTTGAGATAGTTTTTTTAGCCTGAGTTCGGGTTGCTTAATGCCTATAAATACATTTCTCTGATTTTTAAAATAACAAAAATTCTGTAAACTAGACAAAGGCTATAGTTCACGGACGAATTAAAAATTGAAAAAGATTTACGACAACTTGCTCCTTGTAGCAATAATACTCCCCATTTTATTATGCATCACTCTTCCTATTTTAATGGACTTTACAGATCCACCATTCATCTCAAATGAACTATACGACGTTGTTTTCTTTATAACCCTCCCTATTATCTGTTGTGCACTATTTATCTATTTAAATATACTTATTTTCAATAAATATAAACGCTGCAGTAAATATAGAGAATCACTTAAATACAATTTCTCAGATACTAAAATAAAATTAGCATCCATTTTCATGTACCCATTATCCCCTTTATTAATCTTTGGAATACTCTATTTTTTTATCTCTGATCCTATTAAATTATGGGCTTACTACACGCAAGGCGACTATTGGTATAAAGAATACATCCTGACCGATGTACAAGAGTGTGGCACTGAGTATGAAGATAGCTGTACTCGTTTATACTTCAAAGACCCTAAAACGAATAAGATTCATGATTTTAGGTGGTATGACGATAAGTCTACAATAATGAACAACAAAAATGATTATGTGTATATTGTTGGAGAGGCCAGCTTATTTGGCTATATAGTGAGAGATTTAGAAAGGTAACTTAGACTTACTTTTACATTACAGGACTTTTATTTAAAAACCTCACTCAAGTGAGTGAGGTTCATAAAGGTTTAGGCTAAGGCAATGCTGGATAAATGTAGCTTGCATCTAAACCTAAAGGGATACCAAGTGCCCAATAACCTAATAAAAAGATACTCCAGCCAATCATAAAGGCAATTGAGTACGGCAGCATAATAGCAATTAAAGTGCCTATACCTGTGCCTTTGACATACTTTTGACAGTACACCACCACTAATGGGAAGTATGGCATTAACGGTGTAATAATATTAGAGCTTGAGTCACCTACACGATAAGCGGCTTGAGTTAAGTCTGGCGAAATACCGAGTTGCATTAACATTGGTACAAAAATGGGGCCAAGTAACGCCCATTTTGCTGAACTTGAACCTACAAACAAGTTAACAAAGCCAGTTAAAAAGATAATGCCTACAACCGTTACTGCACTTGGCAATTCCATCGCCTTTAATAACTGCGCACCTTCAATTGCGAGCAGAGCACCTAAATTTGATTTACTAAATGCAGCAATAAATAGCGAACAGAAAAACGCCATGACGATATAATATGCCATGCCGCTCATCGCTTTACTCATAGCATCAATCATATCTTTTGAGGTTTTAAAGGTACCTACCGTAAAGCCATATACAGTGCCCGGAATCCAAAAAAGTAAAAATATTAGTGGTACAATTGATTGCATTAAAGGAGAGCTAAAATTAGTAAGGGATCCATCACTACTTCGCATTGCAGAATCGTCTGGAGCAGAGACAAATGCTAATAACGCAAGTCCAGCAATCATCACGGTACTGGCTATATAAAAGGCACGTTTTTCATCACTACGTGCATCTTCAAATACAGGTAAATCCTCTTTAGCACCATCAACCGCTGTTTTTTGTAAACGTGGTTCAATAATTTTATCGGTGATATACCAGCCCAATACCACAATAAATAAGCTAGATGCTGAAGCAAATGCCCAGTTATTTAACGGGTTAATTGTCATTGCAGGATTAATTATTTGCGCCGCACTTTGGGTAAAGCTTTGTAGCAATGGATCAATCCCTGATGGAATAAAGTTAGCCCCAAAACCACCACTCACACCAGCAAATGCAGCTGCAATACCCGCAAGCGGATGGCGTCCTGCAGCATAAAATATAACACCGGCAAGTGGAATAACTAATACATAACCTGCGTCAGTAGCGGTATGGCTCACAATGGCTACTAAAATGATTGAAGGCGTTAATAGCTTTTTAGGAGTAACTTTAAGCATTAACTTAAGACCGGTATTAATGAAGCCCGAATGCTCTGCAACACCTACACCTAACATAGCTACTAAAACGACACCTAAGGGAGCGAAGCCGGTAAAGGTTTTTACCATAGAGGATAAAAAAGTAGCGAGCGAATCACTTGCCAGCATATTATTAATAATAATCGCTTCACCGGTACGTGGGTCTATTGCATCAAAGCTTACGCCTGAAAACCACCACGACAAAAACCAAATTAATAACATTGCAAACAGAAATATTACGGCTGGATCTGGAAGCTTATTGCCAACCCGCTCAACAAAATTTAAAAAACGCGCAACAACCCCTGAAGGTAAAGCGTCTTGATTATTACTCATTCTTATTGTTCCTAAGTTTATTTTTAGTAACAATATCGCATAAAAACAAAACAGTAAATTAACATGAAAATCTACTTTAAAAGTTTTGGGCACATCGAGTAGGGTGAGGCTTATGCCTCATCCCTCTCACAGAACCGTACGTACGGACCTCGTATACGGCTCCTGTACCCTTCACATTTTATCAACTTATTTCCTAAACGCTGATAAAGCAAGCCA